>JAUSKS010000258.1 GCA_030646595.1 Gallionellaceae bacterium
ACCATGATACCGTTGTCAGCCAACGAAGCAAAGCAATCATCATAAAACTGCTGGCTGCATAATTGAGCGGGCAACCCATCCGCATCAAATCCATCCACCATCAGCACATCCGGCTGTCTGGTTGTATCTGCCACCCACTCGGCCCCGTCGCCCAGCAACACTCGAAAGCGCATATCGTCATCCGGTATTGCAAATTCATTACGTAGCGCAATCACATCGGGGTTAATTTCGACAACGGTAATTTCTGTCTGTGGTAAATAGCGGTAGCAATACTTAGCCAGTGAACCACCGCCCAACCCTATCATTGCAATGCACTTGGGCGATGGCTCAAACAACAAAAAACTCATCATGGCTCTGGTATAACTGGAGATCAATTTGTCCGGCTGATCAATACACATCTCGCTTTTTATGTGCAAGGCATCAAAATGCAACGACAGGATTTCCTCGTTCTCTGTTAAATAAGGCTTGCCAGTCTCAATATTCATTTGAGATTTTTCCATCCATTCAAGAATCCGCTCAATCTGCCGCATCGTTTTGTAAATTTCTTTCATATCTATTTTTGAACTGTATGATTGCCTACCCCTCTATAGCATTCGGTGCAACCGAATCTGCCCGCCAATATTAAATTTCGTAATTTCAGGTTGCGTCGGTTGACGCTTTTTGTATACAACAAGAATCTGAGTCGTGGATAAACCAAGCGCAATTTCAGCACTACGCAGCTCACGAATAATCGCCAGTGGGTCTTCGTTTTGAATATCCATAGACACCACCACACATCTATACCGTTTGGTTTTGAATGAGGACAAAGCGCGTACTCCAGTGCTGCAATATTCGGGAACCAGATTCCTTTCACTCATGAAAGCGTTACAGTCAAATGACTGGTTCTGACTATCTTGAATGACCAATGCTTTATGCGCCATAAAACAGCTCCTTTGTATTCGTAATCTGATCTGGTGTTCCAATACATTTTCTTCGCCGATCTGGCCTACTAACCACTCCAGCCTTAACTTCATCGAGACATTAGGTCGCGCCTCTGAAATCACCATAAGTATTGTCGTAAGATGTATAAGATGTTAATCTTATTAACATCGTTACAATATCCAAAATAGCAATCATGGAAACCAAGACCGCTCGCCTTACCCTTTTAATCGACCCGGTAAAGAAAAAGTCCTTCGAGGATCTATGTGCGGCGCAAGACCTTACTCCTTCGCAGGTAGTGCGCCAGATGATCCGCGACTATATGGAACGCCACGGCGTGGAATACGCCACCAAAAACCAGATTGGTGCGGCGAAATCGATACGCGCCAAAAAATAAGGCTTCATCCCTCACCCCTGTTTTTTTGGGGTGCCAAACAAATAACTCTCGCTGATCTTCAGAAAATTCTCTGCATACTCGCTTAAAGCTACTTGCCGTTCATGCGCCATTTGCGAGCTTGAGTTCACCAGTGCATCGCATCGTGCGACGGCTGCCGCAAAGTCATCTAAATAATCTACCGGTTCGATAGCGGCAAGAATTCCCGCCTTATCGAGATTTTCCCTCACTCGCTTGTTCGCCTCGCACAGAGTGGCGCGAATGCCGCGCGCCTCCAGATTAAGAATCGCCTTTCCCAGAGCTTGCAAACCGGCAACATCCATGAATGGCACCCGGCGCAATCGAATAATCAGGATGCGCGAATCGGTGTGTGTTTGCGCCAATTTCTGCTCAAATTTTTTCACAGTGCCAAAGAAGAACGGCCCATCTATGGCATAGACCAGCACACCCAGCGGCAAAGTCATCCCCGCCTGATAGGTCAGTTCCATGCCAAGCTCTTTCTTGCTGACCTGCTGCACTTCGACGTAGGAAACCATGCGGAGCAAAAATTGTAATATGGCGAGGATACCCAGTGTTTACGGTGCAACAAACCTGCGCGATAGGCTTCCTGTAGGGCGATCATTGTTTTCTTATTGATGCGTGTTAGGTCAAAGTTGTATTATAATAACATTAACATGTAATGAAAATATGATGCAACATGTCAAAACTGAAAAATAGAATTGAAATCTTCCCCTTGAGTACTGGGGATTATGCAGCGGCGATGGCGCTATGGCAGGGATGCGATGGCATACGCCTGCGCCAGGAAAATGCTTCGGGAACATTTTTTTACCGTTTTATTGCCAGAAATTCTGGGCTATGCTTGGGCGCGTGGATAAAGGATCAGCTGATTGGCGCGGTTCTGGTGGGTCACGATAGCCGACGTGCTTATCTTTACCACTTGGCTGTCGCGCAGATACATCGTCGGCAAGGGATAGGACGACGTTTGGTACAGGCTGTGCTCAAGGAGTTGCGTCGGATAGATATAAGCAAGGCGCATTTATTCGTTGAGATGGATAACGAAGAAGGAATGAGTTTCTGGCAGGCGATTGGGGCTGAACACCGTACCGATCTGACAGCCTTCTCGCTGACTGCCGGAGCTACCCAGCCGTTGAAAGAGGGAGGTCAAGATTGGCCGCTTGCATTTATTTAATAATTTGAAAGGGCTTCATGTCCAAACTTAAAAATGACACCTTTCTGCGCGCCCTGCTGCGCCAGCCGACCGAATATACCCCAGTATGGATGATGCGCCAGGCTGGGCGCTATCTGCCGGAATACAATCAGACGCGCAGCAGGGCGAAGGATTTTCTTAGTCTGTGCAAAAATCCCGACCTCGCCACAGAAGCCACCTTGCAGCCACTGGATCGCTTTCCGCTGGACGCAGCGATCCTGTTTTCCGACATTCTCACCATTCCAGATGCGATGGGTTTGGGTCTGTACTTCAGCACTGGCGAAGGGCCGAAATTCGAGCGGCCTTTGCACAACGAAAGAGGAATCCGCGATCTGGTTGTACCCGATCCGAATGTCCATCTGCGCTATGTGATGGATGCCGTCAGCCAGATACGCAAGGCGCTGAATAATGAGGTGCCGCTGATCGGTTTTTCCGGCAGTCCGTTCACGCTGGCTTGCTACATGGTGAAGGGCGGCAGCAGCACGGATTTCGCCACGATCAAAACGATGCTTTACCAGCGCCCGGATTTGCTGCATCACATTCTTGATGTCAATGCCCGCGCCGTCACCGCCTATCTCAACGCGCAGATCGAGGCCGGCGCCCAGGCAGTCATGATTTTCGACACTTGGGGTGGAGTGCTGTCACACGCAGCTTATCATGAGTTCTCGCTGGCCTATCTTAAGCAGATCGTTGATGGCCTGAAGCGCGAGCATGACGGTGCAAAAATACCTTCTATCGTTTATACCAAAGGTGGCGGTTTGTGGCTGGAAAGCATCGCCGCTATCGGCTGTAATGCCGTCGGGCTGGACTGGACCATAGACATTGGCGAAGCGCGCCACCGCGTCGGCGACAAGGTGGCATTGCAAGGCAATCTCGACCCGGCAGTGCTGTTCAGCAACCCCGACACCATTCGCGCCGAAGTTGGCAAAGTCCTGCATAGCTATGGCTGGGGCAATGGCCATGTATTCAACTTGGGGCACGGCATTTCCCAGTTCACCTTGCCGGAAAATGCCGCCGCTATGGTTGCGGCGGTGCATGAATTAAGCCGACAGTATCATTGCCACTAAAGGAAATTCGGAAGCGCACAACATTATTAATATGATTAACATAATGCTACAAGGCTTCATCACAAAAATGATTGCCATTCTCGAAGCCAATGTGTACCGGCCTACTACCGAAGCAATAATAGCTTCGTTAGTTTGGAAAATTACTCCGATTGGTAAATGAGGCTATGAAAAAAATCCTGCAATACTTGGAAAAACATGGTGAGCGGCTCGACAAGGATATCGCCGTAGCGACAGGCATCTCACTCGCTAATGCGCGCCTCTTATTATCAGATCTCGCTGCCAAGGGAGAGGTTGTGTCGTGCTATTCGATGAAGTTTGAGAAGGGCAAAAAGGTTGATGGGATAAGTTGCCGGTTAGCTGGATATATTCCTCCCGCATCGCCGGGCAGGAAATCAAAGCCCAAGTCGGGGGCCTTGGCTTAATTCAGTTAAGTCTAGCTGATACCTGCGCACGTAAATTTCTTTCATTGCTTTGGCATCGTTTCCCAGTAACTCATCCTCATCCAGTTAGTTTTGAGTGTATTTATGCTTTTTTTATACCCTCCTTAGGAAGGAATTATCATGGCCACAAGCAGCAAGAAAACCACGACCACCTCAGCTGCCAGCACCACATCGTCCAAGAAATCGGTTGCTAAAAAAGTTGTTGCGACAACCCCGGCCAAAAAAGTAAGCGCGCCAAAAACTGAAAAGTTTGCTGGCAAGCCTGCCGCAATCGCAGAAAGCGTACCCAAAAAGAGCATCAAGAGAAGCACCGTTACGCCCGAAGATCGTTACCGCATGATCGCCACCGCCGCCTATTTCCGTGCTGAACAACGTGGGTTTGCTTGTGGTTACAAAATGGTAGACTGGCTTGCCAGCGAAGCGCAAATTGATGCGAAGCTCAGTGCCTGATTTAGCCACGAATTCCATCATGGACTACGACGTACTCATCATCGGTTCCGGCCCCGCCGGACAACATGCAGCGTGGCAAGCGGCGCGCATGGGAAAACGCGCCGCGATTATCGAACGCAAACCCAAGATCGGCGGAGCCGGACTGCAAACCGGCACCATTCCCAGCAAGGCGATGCGCGAAGTGGCTTATCTGCTTTCACGCTCCGGCGGGATGCGTCAAGCGCTCGCGCCCGATGGACGCAGCCGTCATGAATTATTGGCGGATGCGGTGCGGCGCAAGGAAGGGGTAATCGCACAACAGGAGTCGGTCATACTGCAACGGCTATTGTGTCACGGCGTGGCATTAATCCCGGGCGAAGCATCGTTCATTGACGCACATACCATTCAGGTCACCGATGCGGTCGGCAATACGCGCCAGATTTCTGCCGAAGTTATTGTGCTGGCCAGCGGCTCACGGCCACGCCGCCCGTCCAATGTTCCATTCGATAAAGAAACTGTGCTGGATTCGACTTCAATCCTGAATCTTCGCCACCTGCCGGACAGTCTGCTGGTGGTGGGCGGCGGCGTAATCGCGTGCGAATTCGTCTCGATTTTTGCTGCACTGGGTGTACAGGTCAGTGTGGTGGATAGCCATGCGCAACTTCTGGCTTATTTAAGCGCTGATATGGTGGACGTGCTGGCCGACAGCTTTCTCAGTATGGGCGTCACCTTCTACATGCAAGAACGTGTC
>JAUSKS010000161.1 GCA_030646595.1 Gallionellaceae bacterium
AGTTGTGGATTGAGTACCGCCGAGGTGTTGATGCTGACTTTGTCTGCTCCGGCATTGAGTAAATTGCGCACGTCACCCACCTCGCGCACACCGCCGCCTACCGTCAGCGGAATGAATACCTGTTCCGCCACCTGCTCGATAATGCGGAATAATATGCCGCGCTCATCAGAGCTGGCAGTGATGTCCAGAAAAGTTAATTCGTCTGCGCCTTGCTCATCATAACGGCGCGCAATCTCCACCGGATCACCTGCATCACGCAACTCAACAAAGCTGACGCCTTTGACCACGCGTCCCGCCGTGACATCCAGACAAGGGATGATGCGCTTGGCCAGCATCAGAGTAAAGGTTTGGAAAGCTGGTCAGCCAAAGCCTGTGCCGGGCCAAATTCCAGTGTGCCTTCATAAATCGCCCGTCCGGTGATCGCGCCGGTGATGCCTTCATCCTGCACTGCACACAAGGCACGCACATCCTCAAGATTAGTGATCCCACCACTGGCAATAACTGGCACTGTCAGCTCGTGCGCCAATTCAACCGTGGCCGGAATATTCACACCGGACAACATGCCATCGCGGCCTATGTCGGTATAAATAATCGCTTCCACGCCATACCCTTCAAAGCGCTTGGCCAAATCCAGCACGTCGTGTCCCGTTAATTTTGACCAGCCATCCACCGCCACCTTGCCGCCCTTGGCATCCAAGCCCACCATGATATGGCCAGGGAAAGCATCACATGCTTCATGCAGAAAGCCCGGCACCTTGACTGCTGCTGTGCCGACGATAATGTAAGTCACACCGATATCAAGATAGCGTTCTATTGTTTCCAGATCACGTATGCCGCCACCAAGCTGAATAGGTACATCCAGCCCCACCGCTTCCACAATGCTGCGCACCGCCGCCTCGTTCTTCGGCTTGCCTGCGAATGCGCCGTTTAAATCCACCAGATGCAGACGCCGTGCGCCCTGCTCCAGCCAGCGCAGCGCCATAGCCGCCGGGTCTTCGGAAAACACCGTGGCGTTTTCCATCACGCCTTGACGCAGGCGCACACAATGTCCATCTTTCAAATCAATCGCGGGAATAATTAGCATGGCAGTATTATCGTGAACTCAATAAAAAATTAAACTAGGGGTTTATGGGGGTAATTTAAGTGGGATTCCAGGCAACAAAGTTTTTCAGCAAGGTCAATCCTGCGCTTTGGCTTTTTTCTGGGTGGAACTGCACCGCAAACAGATTATCACGCGCCACAGCGCATACAAAAGGCCCAGGATAATCACTGCTGCCTTGCACCAGCGCAACATTCTGCGGTTGCACATAGTAGCTATGCACAAAATAAAAACGTGCGTCCTGGGGGATGTTTTTCCACAAGGGGTGTTCAGGAGTGCTCCCCCACCCCAACCCTCCCCCGGCAGGAGAGGGGGCGACCGTCTCAGCCCCTGCTGGGAGCTGAGGATTAACCCCTCGACGAACCTGATTCCAGCCCATATGCGGCACTTTTAATTTGATATTGTTTTGATCATGCAGATCGCTGGCAAAGCGCACCACTTGGCCGGGCAGCACACCCAAGCCAGGCACATCTCCTTCTGTGCTGTGTTCGAACAGCATTTGCAGGCCGATACAAATACCCAGAAAGGGTTTGTTGCGCGCCGCTTCCAGCACTGCTGCACGCAATCCACGCGCATCCAGTTCCGCCATGCAGTCCGGCATCGCGCCCTGTCCCGGGAAAACCACACGTGCTGCCCGCATCACCTCTTGCGGCTGGTCTGTCACGACAATGCTGGCATGCGGCGCAACCGTGCGCAGTGCCTGTTGTACCGAACGCAAATTGCCCATGCCGTAATCAATTACTGCTATATCTGCCATGATGGAGTCAGAAATTTTTTATAGCGTACCCTTGGTGGAGGGCATCATGCCCGCCATGCGTGGGTCTATCTCCAGCGCCATGCGCAACGCCCGGCCAAACGCCTTGAATATGGTTTCCGCCTGATGGTGCGCATTTTCGCCCGCCAGATTATCAATGTGCAAGGTGACCAGCGCATGATTGACGAAGCCCTGAAAAAATTCATGCACCAGATCCACGTCAAAATCGCCCACATTGGAACGAACAAATTCTACGTTAAATACCAGACCAGGGCGACCGGAAATATCCAGCACTACACGCGACAAAGCCTCATCCAGCGGCACATAGGCGTGTCCGTAGCGACGCAAACCCTTTTTATCACCCACCGCCTGATTGAATGCCTGGCCCAGGGTGATGCCGATATCTTCCACGGTATGATGCGCATCAATATGCAAATCCCCTTTGGCATGGATATCCATATCCACCATACCATGACGGGCAACCTGATCCAGCATATGCTCGAGGAAAGGCAAGCCGGTATTGAATGTGCCTTTGCCGTCTCCATCTATGCCCAGCTTGACGCTAATCTGGGTCTCCAATGTGTTGCGAATTACTTGCGCACTACGCATGATTTTGCCCTAAATAATTGTACTCAGCTTAACGAATACTGTCCTGCAATGCCTGGATGAACTGCTCATTTTCTTCTGGTGTACCAACCGTGACACGCAAGCAATCAGCCAACAAGGGATGGCTGTTACTCAAATTTTTAATCAGCACCCCGCGCTGTTTCAGTCTATCAAATATCGCATTAGCCTGTTTTACGCGAAATAAAATAAAATTAGCCGCACTGACATAGGGTTGTACCCCTGTAATCGCAGTCAGTTGCGCATATAACCCGACACGATCCTGCTTGATCTGGCTGGCCTGCTGCAACAGCACATCGTGATGCTGCAATAATTTTTCCGCCACCAACTGCGTCAACACACCGACATTATACGGCAAGCGCAGCTTTTCCAACTGCCTCAACCATGCTTTGCTGCCTGCCACAAAACCCAAGCGCAGACCCGCCATGCCCAGTTTGGAGAAAGTGCGCATCACCAGCAAATTAGGATAATGCGCCAGCATGGGGATGAAACTGACATCGGCAAAAGCATAATAAGCCTCATCTACCACCACCAAGCCCGGTGCCAGCGCAATAATTTGCTTGATCGCCTCGGCATCAAACAAATTGCCGCTGGGGTTGTTGGGATAAGCCAGGAATACCAGCGCAGGCTGATGGCGCTGTATCGCTGCCAATATCGCAGGCAAATCCAATGCAAAATCCTGTGTCAGCGATACCCCCACATACTGCATACCCGTAAAATCTGCAATCATGCGATACATCACAAACGAGGGCTCCACACTCAGCAACACCGCGCCCGGCTTGGCTACCGCTAATGCCAGCAACTGTATGATCTCGTCCGAGCCATTGCCGAGCAGAATATCCATATCCTCAGGCAAACCTGTTACTGCCTGAATTTTTTGCTTCAGGCTATGGGCATGCGCATCAGGATAACGGTTGATGGCAGCATGCGCCAGCAGATGAGCAATTTCATCGCGCAGCGGCAGTGGGAGTAAATAGGGATTTTCCATGGCATCCAGTTTCACCATGCCCGTACTATCAGGCACAGCGTAAGCGTGCAGGGCAAGCACTTCCTGCCGGAGCAGGCGATCTGGCGTTACTACAGGGCTGACGGAAGGCATTATTATATTGATGCTGGAGGACGGCTTATTTTACAGCACATATTCCGCCCACACAAAATAAACAATTGCAAAAATACGCCAGTCTTCGTATAATGCGCGCCTTTTATTGCGGGGCTAAACCCTCACGGAGTCATCATGGCAAACAGCGCACAAGCAAGAAAACGTGCAAGACAAGCAGACAAGCAGCGCGAACATAACACCAGTCTGCGCTCAGAATTGCGCACAGCGATCAAGACCGTCGCCAAAGCCATTGCAGCGGGCGACAAGGCAGCGGCCCAGACTGTGCTTAATCAGTCGACCAGTATTGTAGATTCGATTGCCGACAAAAAAATCATCCACAAGAACAAGGCAGCGCGCCACAAGAGCCGTCTGTCTGCTGCGATCAAGGCGATGGCTTAAGCCCTGACGTCTGTTCCGCACAAATAAAGCCGACATTTCCCTGTCGGCTTTAATTTTTTTGGGGGCTTTGGTTTTTGCGTCACTTTCCCCTTGCGTGACAAAGGCATAAGGCTCAATATACGCATCTTCATGAATTTAATTACGGCGGCTTGGCCGCCGTCTGTCATTTATATATGGGTACTTCTAAAAATTCAGAGTTCGC
>JAUSKS010000275.1 GCA_030646595.1 Gallionellaceae bacterium
CACACGACGCCCCCATCAAGCAAAGTCGGTTTTCTGTACATGCTATCGGGGGGACGGACGCCAGCAATACTGACCCTTATGCGACCAAACCTGATGCCAAAAACACTGGATCAAGACCGGGCCCCATATGATGACAGTGGGTGTCGACGCCAGCTTCTACGATACCTATCCGAAGGGTGCTGACCCCGACACATCGGCTCCCTATGTAATGTGGCCAGGAACGTCATGCCAGCACCTGATGGCACCGGTGAAGTAAATATCAACGGAGAATACCCATCTTGAGCCCGCAAGGCAGAGCGCTAAACGAAATTCTGCCTTGCGCGTTTACAGCTTCTGCAGGTCTTTTATCAATTCTCTGGTATGCAGTATTTTTCCTGCGAGCTGATGATTCAGCAACATGCGCATTAATTGCTTGCTCTGCTGTGCGCTGATTGCATCACGATAATCATCGTTGGCCATATCATGCAAGGTTTTCCCTGCTATCGGCAAGCCCTCTGCACCATTGCCTGTCTCGCGCACCGCGCCCCGTTCAATGATATAACGATAGCTGACCGCCGGGTCTATCGGCTGGCTGCTACCTGCCTCATGTTCCAACAACAAGGCATAGCCAAATTCCTGCAACAAACGCTTTTCAAAACAGCGCAAGATGGCGGCATGATCCTGCTCGTGTGCCAGCCGTTGCAGGGTATGCTGATAATAATCGAACAGCAACTCGTGCGGATCATCGCGGATCATCAAATTAAGTAATAACTCATTCACATAAAAGCCACACAGCAGGGCCTGGCCCTGCAACTGCGGCTGCCCGCCCTGCCACTCAGCTTTATGCAAAGTACGCAATTCATGCTTGCCAAACCAGCTCAAGGTCAAGGGTTGAAAACTCATTAACAGCCCGCGCAAGACTGACCTGGGCCGCCGCGCGCCACGTGCTATCAGCGCCACCCGGCCTTGCTGACGGCTGAATACCTCGATAATCAAACTGGTTTCGCGGTAGGGGTAACTGTGGAGCACGAACGAGGGTTGATCCTGTATGCGTTGCTTGTCGGTGGCAGTCATTGCCCGCTGGCTATCAGATAAATCAACAACAAAGCTTCCTTTCAACCCAAAATAATTGATTACTTCCGGATATTGTCCAGCTTATCCAGCAATGCCAGTGCCTTTTTTGGATTACCACGCAGAGCAAGGGCGCGAAAGCGGACTTCAGCATCGTGTGCTGACAAAACCGAGGTGGTCAGTTCTTCAACCAGTTTATTAATACTAAGATGGCGCGACTTGGCGAGCTGCTTCAAGCGCTGATGTTTGTCGTCGGGGAGTCTGATGGTCATGGTGGACATTTAAATACCTCCAGGCATTGTTTCGGGGTTAAAATTTTTGTATCGGCAAAAAGCAGTTCTGCATTTTTAAAATCGCGGGTGTTGCGCGATACGATAGCTTGCGCTCCACCTGCTACTGCCAGTTCAATCAAGTGGTTGTCACTTTCATCTTGCAAGTTGGGTCTCCATGCAAAATAGATTTCTATCCATCTTGCCTGCTTGAGCAACGCAGAAAAAACCATCTCACGTTCTTTATGACCAAGGTTGCAATTTGCAAATAATTTATCGCGTGATAACAAGGCTTCATATTCGGCAAATAAGGCCACACCAAATAAAGGCTGGTAGTATCCCTGTAAACATCTGCGAATAATCTCTCGTGCCACACTGCTGTCGTTGCGCGAGAGCAGTGCCGCAACAAAAACATCGGTGTCAATAACGAGTTGAGCCATGCAATAAAAGATAGCATATACGCTATCAATTGGCAACCTTGAGAATCAGCATGCCAGCGGGTTACTCGCCATTTTTCGATGAATTCGCGCGGTGTCATGGCGCGACTATTCGTAACCCAGGCTCTTTAGCATCTGCGGGCTATCGGCCCAGCCGCTGCGCACTTTGATCCACACTTCGAGAAACACTTTGGCATCGAACATTTTTTCCATATCCAGCCGCGCCTGGGTGGCGATTTCTTTTAATTTTTCGCCATTCTTGCCGATCAGCATGGCTTTGTGCGCATCCTTATCCACCAGAATGGCCGCGTGAATGCGGCGCATGCCACTTTCTTCCTGCTTGAATTGCTCGATGACCACGCTGACTGAATAGGGCAGTTCTTCGCCCGTAAAGCGGAAAATTTTCTCGCGCACCAACTCGGCTGCAAGAAAACGCTCGTTGCGGTCGGTAATTTCGTCTGCGGCATAGATGGGGTCACCCACCGGCAGGTAACTGCGTATGGCTTGCAATAAAGTATCCAGTTGTTTGTCCTGCTTGGCGCTGACTGGCACGATGGCAGCAAATTTAAATTCCGCCGATAGCCGCTCAATAAAGGGCAGCAACTCGCTTTTGTCGGCCATGACATCTACTTTATTGATGACCAGGATGACCGGCCTGTCTTGCGGCAACATCTTTAACACCTGCTGGTCGCGTTCATCATAGTGGCGCGCTTCCAACACGAACAGCACAATATTCACATCGCGCAGGCTGCTGCTCACCACGCGATTAAGACCGCGATTGAGGGTATTCATGTGCTGCGTTTGAAAACCCGGCGTATCCACAAATACGCATTGGCTGCATTCATCAGTCAGAATGCCAGTGATACGGTGGCGCGTGGTCTGTGCCTTGCGTGAGGTAATGCTGATTTTCTGGCCGATCAGATGATTGAGCAGAGTAGATTTTCCTACATTGGGGCGACCAACGATGGCAATGAAGCCGCTATGAAAAGGAGTGTTCATGTAGTGGTTTTAATTTTCCGGTAAGCGGCCTCAGCCGCAGCCTGTTCCGCACTGCGTCGGCTCACGCCTTCACCGTGGGTGGCTATTTGTAATTGTTCGATTTCACATACCACTTGAAACAGTTGCGCATGCGCTACTCCCTGTGTGGCAACCACACTGTATTTAGGCAACGCCAGGCGTTTGCTTTGCAGATATTCCTGCAACAATGTTTTGTAATCCTTACCCAGTGTTTGTGCATTGGCCTGCGCGATGAAAGGTACATATAAGCGCAGCACCACCTGCTCCACTGCCGCAAAACCGCCATCGAGGAATATCGCACCAAACAAGGCTTCCAGCACATCCGCCAAGGTAGATGGGCGGCGGAATCCGGCGCTTTTGCGTTCGCCTTCGCCTAATAACAATAACTCACCTAAATGTAACTGTTGTGCCAGGAGAAACAAGGTTTGCTGGTTGACCAGATTGGAACGCAGGCGCGACAGATCGCCTTCAGGTAAATTGGAATAGGCTTGATACAGATGTTTAGCAATGACGCAATTCAGTACGCTATCACCCAAAAATTCCAGCCGCTCATTGTGTGCTGCGCTATGGCTGCGATGGGTCAATGCGCGCTGTAGCAACTGCGGCTGGGTAAATACATAGCCTAGCTGTTGGCTTAATGCCTCGCGGCTCATTGGCTCATTGCTTATTTCGATGAACTGCTGGGGTTAAATTCAAGCACCAGGCTCACATTGCCGGCCAAGGGGATTTTCATCTGGTAGCTAACGCTCAGCAACAAGCTGTTCCCCGCCTTGTCAATGTTGATGTCCTCTGCATTAACGATAGAAATATTATTCATCATGGCGCGCTTGCTGAACGATTCACGGATATTCCTGGCCGTGGCACCCTGCATTTCGGGGTCCTGTGCAATCGCATTAAAAATCCCCTTGATCTCTGCATCCTGGACATAGGCCGGAATCAATTTCATGCCCCCAATCGCGAGAAATATGAGGATGATGGCCCAAATTAAAAGACCGGAGAAAGTCACGCCATGCTGCCTGCTTGCGGTTGTTTTCATCATGCCCTCCTTAGTTAATAGCCAAGCCGATACGTTTTAAATCATTAAAGTTCATCCATATCCTGAATGCTTTGCCGACGATCATCTTGTCCGGCACAAACCCCCAGTAGCGACTGTCACGGCTGTTATCGCGATTATCGCCGAGCATAAAGTAATGCCCGTCCGGCACGGTGCAACGTACTTCTGCTTCACTGTATGAGCAATTCTCCCGCTGCGGGAATTCTGCCACAGAGCCTATATGTACACTGGCCGCCTCCGGGTTGATCAATATTACATGAGGATGCCCACTGAGGTTCTCCTGGTAACGCTCGGTATGCACAAAATTCAAGCCGGATTCCACATAATTATAGTCGCCATCCTGCTTTAACTCTTGCAATACGCCATTGATAAAAACGCGCTTGTCGCGGTAGCTGACTACATCGCCCGGCAAGCCTATCACGCGCTTAATATAATCCACCGAAGGGTTTTCTGGATAATGAAATACCATGACATCACCGCGGCTGGGAGTGTTAATTTCGATCAGCTTTTTGCCGATGATAGGCAGGCGTATGCCATAAGTGAATTTATTGACCACAATAAAATCGCCCACCTGCAAGGTAGGAATCATGGAACCCGACGGTATCTTGAATGGCTCCACCAGAAATGAACGCACCATGAATACGATCAAAATCACCGGAAAAAAACTCTTGGAGTATTCCACCCACCACGGCTCTTTTTCTGCGCCCTTTTTTGCACGACCCGGTTGCAATAGCAAACGATCCAGCAGCC
>JAUSKS010000277.1 GCA_030646595.1 Gallionellaceae bacterium
GCTATCGCGTTCCGACCGCATGGCCAAATATAACCAGTTGCTGCGCATCGAAGAAGACCTGGGTGACAGCGCGTCCTACCCAGGGCGCGATGCATATTATCAATTGGCATAGCTTCGTCCTGACTGACTCATCAGTCAGTAATCAAGAAGGTAGCCTCATGTGGATAACGGAGTTACAGAGAGTCGTTCATTATGGAGTGCGGCGACATGTCGCCGCTTTCAAAGCGCAGACATGTCTGATATAACTACTAGCCATTCGACTAGGTTGACAAACTACGCCAACCAAGTCGCTGGTTATGCGCACTCCATATGTAGATATGTCGCCTGTATTGCTGACCGCTGAGTAAATGCGCTGGGTCTCATTGATACTGGTCGCCCTTATTCTGCTGTTGCAGTATCCGCTATGGCTGGGTAAAGGGGGCTGGTTGAAAGTGTGGGACATAGACCAGCAGCTTGAGGCACAGAAAAAAATAAATCAGGAAACGCAAATACGCAACGCAGCACTGGATGCGGAAGTGCGTGATCTCAAGCAAGGCACAGAGGCCATAGAAGAGCGGGCGCGCAGCGAACTGGGCATGGTCAAGCGTAACGAATTATTTTTTCAGATTGTGGGTGATGTACCCATCTCCGCAGTGAGTCAGGCCCGTTAAACCCCAAAATATCATCTTATGTGCGCTACCGTACAGAACCAAAATAGAGGGGGGCGCATTATTCGCTTCCCCCCTCCAGGTGCAACACCTGGATTTAGTGGGGCAGGTAACTGCCCCATTTTTTTTCGCCTGTTTTTTTTATTTCATTTCTAATTTGAAAAATGATCACCTTCCCTCCCCTTCAAGGGGAGGGTTAGGGTGGGGATGGGGTGAAAGCCAGTTGCATAAGCTATTCCCCATCCCCATCCCACCCTTCCCCTTGAAGGGGAAGGAGTCAGTAATTAGCATTTAATAGCTGATCAAGCCAGACCTGCCATAGCCGGTATTTTTTTATCAACGACCCATCATGGGCTGCGGGCACTATTTTTTCGATGAGCGGATGAGCCACCCTGCCCGCAGCCAGTTGTGCCGCTCCTTGCAGGCTGGCATCTCTGTGCTGCCCCTGAAGCACCTCGAACGGAACGCACTGGGCAATGCCTTGTTGCAAGCAACTTAATTCTGACAATCCACCACTGAGTATGACTTGTTGAATAGGCGTCGCGCGATGGAACTCTTCCAGTATTCGCGCCACTCGGAAAATAATCGCCTCCAACAGCAAGGCAGCAATCTGCTGTGGTGTCAGATGTTCTACGGAGTCTGAAAAACATAGCCCGATATCCGCGCGAAAATAAGGCGCGCCCAAGCCGCTGGGTTCGGCCAGGCAAAAAATATCACTTGCTGCCAGGTCTGTCAGGCGGCAGTCGTTAATGGGATAAGGGGCTAACGCCAGCGCAAGAGAATTCAACGTGCCTTCCACAGCAATATGGGCCGTTAAATTTTTATCCTGATAGACCAGAGTACGCAAATAGCCGCCCAGCGCTGCTGTTGCATAGCGCAACACAAACCCCCCTGTGCCGAGATTGACCAATGCCTGGGCGCTCTCTTCATTCACACTGGCCAGCAGTGCAGCTGATTGATCGCCGACACTGGCTTGCAGGGTGAGGCCATTGTTCAGGCGCAGGCTCAAGCCGCTGGAAGGGTGCAGTTGTGGCAGGCTATTCAAGGGCAAACCAAAAAGATCACACAGTTGTGGTGACCATTGTTGCTGCCGTATATCCAGCAGCAAAGTACGCGCCGCCATGGAAGGATCAGTGACATGATAGTGACCACCACTCCAGCGCCAGATCAAAAATGTATCCAGCGTACCCACCCGCAACTCTCCGCGCGCCAGCCGTTCCCGCCAGGCCGGATGTTGCTGCAACAACACGCGCAGCTTGGGCGCAAAATAATAAGGTGTCAGACGCAGGCCGGTAATATCACGAATGATATTTTCCGAAGTTTTTAATTCCTCGCAGCTTGCAGTGCCCCTGTTGTCTTGCCACGAAATAAGCGGCGTGAGTGGCTGGCCGCTGCGCTGTTCCCAAATTAAAAAAGAAGAACGCTGGCTGCATAGACCCAGCGGCGGGAAATAATCAGTATGGGCGAGACAGGCTGCCAGCACCTCTTCCGCCACGGCTGCGTATAACAGCGCGTCGCTTTCATAGTGGCCATCATGCGCAGTAATTTTCGGCGCAGGCAGCGCCACTACATGCCTGAGCAGCCCTGAGTCATCCAGCAAGCCAGCCTTGATGGAGGTGGTGCCAAGATCAAGTCCGATGGCAGTTATAGGTGACAGTGGAAAACCTCATCATTTATTCTGGCCTCATCCCAGCCTAACACGGGTGCCACCAGCCCAGCCAGAGGGCGCAACTCTGTTGCAGTGAGCTGGGCCAGAATTAACAGCGGCATGCGGCGGCGCAGCAAATCGCTTAAATGCACCACCATTTCCTGGCGCGCGCAACACAGCAAATCGGCAAGAATAAAAGGCAGCGTGGGTACGATGCGGGTCGCTAAATGCGGGTCGGTGGACAGAACAGAAAAAACTTCTTCCACGCGCTTGCCATAGCGCCGCATCAGCCATAGCGCAATATCCTCAGCCAACCCTATTTTTTTTGCCTGCGCCTTTTGGTGGGTAGTCCATTGCGTAAAATCTTGCGGGCTCCACGGAAACATCTGGGTGCGCGTCAAGCAAGGTTGTGACAGGCCGAGCTGGCTACACACTGTATCCACAATCACTGCCGCATCTTCGCGGGCGGAGGTAATTTTTCCGCCTATGGAATAATGGGTGCCATTGGCCGCCGTTTTTAATTCCCAGTCACGGCTGACGGCAGAAGGATGGACGGAGCCATTATTTTTCAGCACACGCACACCGGCATAGCTATTAATAATGTCGGCTGCGGTCCAGCCGGTTTTCAAATAATAATTGGCGGCATCCAGCAGATAAGTAACATCTGCTTCCTCAACAGTCACTTGTCCAGCAGCGCCGTGGTAATCGGTATCGGTGGTGCCGAGCAGCGTACGTCCATACCACGGCAGCATGAAAAAAACCCGGCCATCAGACGGAGCAGTCAACAGCAAAGCTTGATCCTGGAGCACTGCAGGCAACACCAGATGCACACCCTTGGTCAAGCGGCATGCTGTTTTTGCTTCCGTGGCATTGACCATCCATTGGCCGGTAGCGTAGACCAGCTGCTTGGTTATGATTGCGGCCTCGCTGTTATTGGTTTGATCGCATACGGTGGCGTGATAAACCGAACCACGTTTTTCCACGGATGATTTAAGTTGGCAATAATTCACACACACTGCGCCTGCTGCCATTGCGCCGGCAATTAATTCCAGTACCAGCCGCGCATCATCGGTTTGCGCATCGGTATAGGTAAAGCCGCC
Source organism: Gallionellaceae bacterium (assembly GCA_030646595.1). Taxonomy (GTDB): domain Bacteria; phylum Pseudomonadota; class Gammaproteobacteria; order Burkholderiales; family Gallionellaceae; genus Nitrotoga. The sequence goes on from JAUSKS010000277.1 coordinate 3,396, forward strand.
TTGCAGCATTGCTTCATCCAGTGCCGGAAAATATAAGGAGAATGTTTTTCGGCCAAAGTGGTTATGCCGTAGGGCGGAACGTAAATTTCCGCCGAGAAAATCATACAGCATCAAGCCCGCTTTCAATTGCAGGTGACCGATGCGGCTTTCAGGATAAAGCGGTATACCGAAACGTAAAGGCCATACGCGGTGGGGTGCATTGGACAGCAAGCGGCTGCGTTCTACCAGGGCTTTTTTGACCAGCTTGAAATCCCATGTTTCCAGATAACGTAAACCGCCGTGGATCAATTTACTGGAAGCAGAAGAAGTGGCCTGCGCCCAATCACCTTGTTCCACGATAGCCACGCGCAACCCACGCAAGGCCGCATCATAGGCCGTCCACGCACCGTAAATTCCGCCGCCGCACACCAGCAAATCAAATTGGCATCCGGCCAGTGCGGAAAAATCGCGCTTCATGCGTCTCTCATGTGCAAGGCTCTTTGCGGTACATCACTAATCAGAATATCCACGGCCAGGTCCAGCGCCTTGGTGATTTCTTCGTCGCTATTACAAGTATAAACGGCCAGCACTTTACCGTGCTCGCGCAATAACTGCACCATGTTGATGTCCAGGTTTTCGATAGGCAAACATAGCCCACGCAAAAAAGAATGGTCAGCCAGAACCTGCTGTGCCTCTGTCCACGACTGTTCCTCTTCCAGATTGTAAATCAGCGGAAACTGTGGCCGGTATTGATGGGCGTAAACCAGGCTGGCGAGATTGAAGGAAGAAGCCATGATGGATTCATCCTGTATGGTGCCCGCTTCATCCAACGTCAAGCGCACCTTCAGTTGATGGCGGGAATTCGGTTCCCATTCGCGGTTCTTGATTTCCAGCAGCAAGCGGCAACGGCTACGATAGCTTTGTACAAAATCTTGCAGGCTCATGAGGGTTGCTTCCGCAAAATTCAGTTTATGCAATTGCGCATAATCAAAATCATCTATATGTTTATCCGCCAGACCCAGCTTGTTCAAAAAGCGGTCATGCCACAACACCGCCACTTCATCGCGGCTTAATTGCACATCGGTTTCCATGCCATCTATTGCATATTCCAGCGCCTGATCAAAAGCCGCGCGGGTGTTTTCCGGCGCTTCCCGGTTCGCACCACGGTGGGCAAAAATGAGCGTTGAAGACATAGAATTCATAGTGAGCCGCCAACCATCCCCTCCCCCTTGCACTCGCAGGAAGTAGGCCGTGGTTGTAAAGCCGCTGAAGCGGCAACAACCACGCACTAGGGGGAGGGCTAGGGAGGGGGTAGACTCGTTACTCCTCCACTATCCCACCCCCATCCCAACCTTCCCCCTCTTAGGGGGAAGGAACGAGTTTGGTTCTGATGGATATAAAATCTTATTTTAGCGTAAAAGAATCTCCCTACCCAGCTAATTGGCCATTAAAATGCGCTTCTCTTCATTCGTGGTGTATTGTCATGGCCATCAAATCCACCATCTTCAAAGTCAATCTGCAAATTGCTGATATGGAACGCCACTACTACGCCGACCACGCCCTCACACTGGCGCGCCACCCTTCGGAAACAGACGAGCGCATGATGGTGCGGCTGCTGGTGTTTGCCTTGCATGCCCACCAGTATCTGGAATTCGGCCAGGGCATGACCGCCGATGATGAGGCTGATTTATGGCAAAAGGATTTAACCGGGGCCATTGAGTTATGGATAGACGTGGGCTTGCCCGATGAAAAACTGATACGCAAGGCTTGCGGGCGCGCCAACCAGGTGTTGGTATATGCGTATGGCGGGCGCACGGCAGAAATGTGGTTCGCACAAAACAGCAGCCAGTTCGAACGCCTCAAAAATCTGACTGTGATCAATCTTCCTTCCGCCAGCACCCGCCCCCTGGCCGAATTGGCGCAGCGCACCATGCAGTTGCAATGCACCATACAGGATGGGCAGGTGTGGCTGGGTGATGGCAACAGCAGTGTGCAGGTGGAGCGGGTGGTGTTGAAAAGCCCGTAGATTTATGCGTTAGCCGCAGATTGCCTTGGTGCGTTTCATCCGTGCTGCTAAAATCGAATACGGGCAATTAAAATTTATTCGATAGGCAACACATGAAAATCTACCGCATCATACTACTACTGATTTTGGCCTTGGCTGCTTGCAACGGCGGTGGGGGTGGAGGTGGAAGCGCAACTAAGCCTACGCTTAATTTACTTGCCGGAAACATGAGTGGAGTGGGCAGTAGCGACGGCAGCGGGGCGGCGGCGCGCTTTAATTACCCACAAAGCCTGGCCAGCGATAGCGCTGGTAATCTATACGTGGCGGATACCAATAACAATACCATCCGCAAGATTAGTAGCGCGGGTGTGGTGAGTACTTTTGCAGGCACACCTGGTGTGTCCGGCAGCAGCGATGGCATCGGTGCTGCCGCACGTTTTGCTGAACCCGCAGGTATTGTCTGTGACATTTCAGGCAATCTATTTGTGGCGGATAGCGGTAATAACACAATACGCAAAATTACCGCTACCGGTGTCGTGAGTACTCTCGCTGGCACAGCAGGGGTTGTGGGCAGTATCGATGGATTCGGTGCGGCGGCGCGTTTTGGCTATCTACAAGGCTTGACCAGCGACGGTGTCAATCTATATGCGGCTGATAGCAGTAACCACATCATCCGAAAAATTGCTGTCGATGGCATGGTGACCACTGTTGCAGGCACCGCAGGTGTGGCTGGTAGTAGCGACGGTAGTATTGCAGCCCGTTTTGATTACCCGCGAGGTCTTACTATGGACGGCGTAGGCAACCTATATGTGGCGGATAGCAATAACAATACCATACGCAAGATCACCGTTTCTGGTGTCGTAAGTGCTCTTGCTGGTACAGCGGGCGTGGCTGGCAACAGCGATGGCAGCGGGGCGGCAGCGAGTTTTAACTACCCACAAGGCATTGCTACTGACAGTGCGGGCAACATATATGTGGCTGATACTTTTAATTACACCATACGCAAAATTACTGCTATCGGAGCAGTAAGTACTCTTGCCGGTACGGCGGGTGCGGCTGGCAGCAGCGATGGCAATGGCACCGCTGCGTGGTTTTTTGCCCCATATAGTCTGACTAGCAATAGTGCGGGCAATCTCTATGTGACCGATACCTATAACCATACCATCCGTAAGATTACGACTGCAGGTGTGGTGAGCACCTTCGCAGGCGCGGCGCGTGAGTTTGGAAGCAGTGATGGTAGTGGTGCGGCGGCTCATTTTATGAATCCATATGGCATTGCCAGCGACATTGCGGGCAATCTCTATGTGGCAGATAGCAGTAATCACATTATCCGCAAAATGACCGGCGCTGGTTTGGTGACTCTCTTCGCTGGCGCAGCAGGTGTGGCTGGCAGCACCGATGGTAGCGGCGCGGCGTCTCGTTTTTACTACCCACATTGGATCGCTAGCGACAACGCCGGCAATTTGTATGTGGCTGATACCGATAATCACACCATTCGCAAGATTACTCCCGCTGGTGTGGTGAGCACTTTTGCTGGTACAGCGGGCGTGGCTGGCAATAGCGATGGCAGCGGGGCGGCAGCGAGTTTTAATTACCCAGAAGGCCTGACCAGCGATAGTGCCGGAAATTTGTATGTGGTGGATAGAGGTAACAACACTATCCGCAAGATTACCACCGCAGGTTTGGTTAGTACATTCGCTGGCACAGCAGGTGTTTTCGGCAGCAGCGATGGCAGCGGCACGGCGGCTAGATTCACCTCTCCATATGGTCTGGCTAGGGACAACGCGGGTAATCTATATGTGGCGGATACAGGTAACAGCACTATCCGAAAAATAACTACTGCGGGTGTGGTGAGCACCCTTGCTGGTATGGCAGGGATGGTCGGCAGCAGCGATGGCAGCGGTGCGGCGGCCCGTTTTGAAAACCCATATGGTATTACCAGCGATGGTGTAGGCAATCTATATGTGGCGGATACAGGTAACAGCACTATCCGCAAGATTACTGCCACAGGCGCGGTGACAACCGTTGTCGGGGTGGCAGGACAAATTGGTTTTGCACCCGGCTCACTGCCTGGAATAATTGGTTACCCGCTGAGTTTGGCTATCTACGGTAACTCACTCTACATTACGCTATATGACGGCGTGGCGGTGGTGAACGGCCTGCCCTAGCAGCCACTATAGCCCGTCGTGTCAAACTAAATATGCCCCCTGCTTGAGTGAGGGGCGAATATTTTTCTTATATTGACAACCACATGAACAATACCCGCAAACCTTTGCTGTTTATCACCTGGTTGTTCCTGCTTGGAGCAATCGTGGAAATGACCTGGCTGCATGCTTTGCAACCGCTGGAAAATCGTTTATCTGATTTTTTTATCCGCCAGCAGGCACAGCAACTCCAGCCCGATCCGGAAATTGTTATCGTGGATATTGATGACAGCAGCCTGGCGCGCATGCAGGATGTGGCAGGTAGCTGGCCGTGGCCGCGCGCAGTGCATGGCGAGCTGGTGCGCGGCATAGACCAGCAGCACCCACGCGCCATCGTATTTGATATTTTGTTCAGCGAGCGTGATCAATATCGGCCGGATAGTGATCACTTGTTTAATGAAGCGTTGGCCGTGGACAGTAAAATTTATTTTCCCATGGTGCGGCGCGAACCCATGCTGGATGCCAGCGGCGCACCCGTGTCGCAAGTCGCGCGCATGTTGGGTTTGCAGCCTACTGCCCAGGCTGATCCGCTGGCGCGTCTGGCAATTTTGCCGCCTTTGGCGGTAGACCCACGCTATTGGCGCGTGGGCACGATCAACTTCAAGGAAGATAGCGATGGAGTCGGGCGGCGCTATCCGCTTTATACGCCCGCTTACGGTTGGCGCATTCCCTCGCTACCGGCGCGGGTGGCGGTTGATCTGGGTTATGCCGTGCCTGTGCAGGATGATCTGCCACTGGCATGGCGCGGCAAAGCGGGGGCCTACCAACACATTTCTTATGCCGATTTGTATCAGGACTTCAGTCGCGAACATGCGCAACGCAAACAAAATGAATTAAGCGGAAAAATTGTGATCATTGGCGCCACCGCCACTGGCATGCACGACGCGCGCGTTACCCCCATGGCCAGTCTTTATCCGGGCGTGGAAATTCTGGCCACAGCGCTGGATAGTTTAAAAAACCAGCGCAGCATGCGCACTGCGCCCCTCTGGTTTGCGCCGCTTGCTACGCTGCTATTGCTGGCCTTGCTCGGTGCCGCATTCTGGTATGGCATGCACGCACTCAAGACGGGCTGGATATTGCTGGCGCTTACCCTGCTCATGTTAAACGCCAGCTATATGGCCAGCGCGCGCCTGTGGCTGCTGCCGGTATTACTGCCGTTGATGCTGGCCTGGGGCTATTATGTTATTTGCGCCTTGCAAGCGTATTTGCGCGAACGCAAATCGCGCGAGCAGGCAGTGCAGCAGTTCAGTCGTTTCGTTAATCCGCATGTGGTGCAGGAACTCATTGCGCATGGCGGGCTGAGTCGCGGCGGCGAGAGCCGTCAGATCAGCGTGCTGTTTTCTGACATACGCGGCTTTACCACGCTGTCCGAGAAACGCACACCACAACAAGTTGTGGATTTGTTAAACCGCTATTTCACCTTGCAAGTGGAAGTGGTTTTCCGGCACGGTGGTGCGCTGGATAAATTCATCGGCGATTGCATCATGGCTTTTTGGGGTGCGCCGCTGGACGATCCTGAGCATGCGCGTCATGCGGTGGCCGCGGCGCTGGAAATGGGCGAAGTGTTACAGCAATTCAAACGCGAGCTGGGGGAAGAAGATGCAGACTTTGATGTCGGCATTGGCATTCACTCCGGCCCGGCGGTCGTCGGGCTGATCGGCTCCGAGCAACGGCGCGAATACACTGCCATTGGCGATACCGTTAATCTGGCCAGCCGCATAGAAGGGCTGACCAAGGGTGTATCGCGCATACTGGTTTCGCGCGACACGATGGCGCTGTGTGGTGACACATTCCGCTTCGAGTCTGTGGGGTCGTTTGCCGTCAAAGGTAGAGAGCAGGAAGTAGAATTGTTTGCACCGAAAAATAAGGAGAAGTCATGAAACTGAAAAAATTGCTGCAATGGGGGGCAATCATTTTCCTTGGTCTGGTGAGTTGCTTGCTCCAGGCAGCGGAAACTGCCTATACCGTGCGGCCTACCGAATTAAAAGCCAAACCTTATGCCGATGCCGCGACAGTTATTACCTTGCCGCAACAGAGCAAGGTCGAAGTAGTGGCGCGCAAGGCCAGCTGGATGCAGATCAAGGCAGAAGGTAAAAGTGGCTGGGTAAAAATGTTGAGCCTGAAACTGGGCGAGATGCAGAATAAATCTGGCGATAGCGGCTTGCGCTCATTATTCAATGTGGCAGCCAAGGGTAGCAGTGGTGGCACCGTGACCACCGGGGTGCGCGGACTGTCGGAAGAAGACCTGAAAAATGCCCGCCCCAATCCCCAGGCTTTGCAGACCATGCAAGGCTATGCAGAAAATAAAACCGATGCGCAGAAATTTGCCCGCTCTGGAAATCTGAAAGCGCAGAATCTGGATTATCTGCCCGCACCCCAAGGAGGCAGCAAATGAGTACACGTTTATTTTTAGCGGCGCTACTTTTTTGCACGGGCTGTGCCACGCCCGGCTTTGATATTGACAAGGCGCTGAGCACGGCAAAAAACCTGCATCAGGCCACTGCCGATTTCACCGAGCCGCAGGAAATTACTTTGGGGCAAGGCATTGCCAGCAACCTGCTGGGCAGCGCGCCTTTGTTGGACAGCCCGCCGGTGCAGCAATATATCAACCAGGTAGGACGCTGGCTGGCATTGCAAACCGAGCGCCCGGATTTGCCATGGCAATTTGCCGTGCTGGATGATAAAGGCATTAACGCTTTTGCCGCACCCGGCGGTTATATTTTTATCACCAAAGGTTTGTTGCTGCGCATGAAGACTGAGGCGGAACTGGCCGGTGTGCTGGCGCATGAGATTTCACATGTGCTGAAAAAGCATCATTTGCAAGCTATTAAAAAAGGCGCGCGCACCAACCTCATGGCCGATTTTGCGGGTGAGGCTTTGCAGCAGCAAGGGGTTAATCCGGCACTGACCAAGCTGGTCAGTGCAGGCACAGAAATTTATGTGCGTGGACTGGACAAGGACGATGAGTTTGAAGCGGACCGCATGGGCGTGGTGATTGCCGCGCGCGGTGGCTATGACCCGTATGGTTTGCCCGCGGTATTGCAAATTTTACAAGGGATCAATGCGCAGGATTCCAGTCTGGCGTTAATGTTTAAAACGCATCCGGCGCTGGCTGATCGTTTAGGTTTACTGGATAAATTGATGGCGGGGCCGCTGGATCGTTTCGAGACACAGCCTGATTTGGCAGCGCGTTTCAGGGCAGCGATGGATGAGGGCGGGTTGAAGGTCAAGGCGGTACGCAAGTAGATAAATGAAACTACTAGCCATTCG
>JAUSKS010000283.1 GCA_030646595.1 Gallionellaceae bacterium
TGTTGCGTGGAGCTAGCTGGATGGCCTTGCTTAAGTCCTCTATAGCTTGCGGATAAAGCTCTTGATCTAAATAGGCTGCTCCACGACCAATATACATTCTACGTATATCCCAATAACTATTCTTCTGGGCATACCGCAGGGCATCCCCCCACAGCAGCACCGGGTTGGAAAAAACGGTTAGCCGATCCCATGTGGCAGGAATGATGGCCAATGTAATAGCAATAAGTATGGCGACAGAATACTTGATAGACAGTTTTTGAAACACAAATGGCAGCGCAGCAAACAGGCCCGGCATCCACAGATAACTACGGTACAGCACGAAAATTTCCTGAATTCTGACCGTAGATAGTTCGGTGGCAAACAACAGCCACGGGAAAAGCATAGCGAAGCCAAGCAAGCCTTTTTTTCCACGTTGCAGCAATAAATAAGTAGCAATAAAGAAATACCCAATAAAGCCAACCAACCCCGCTGTGTGCGGCCATGTCCACAAAAAGGCTGCGAAATCCTCCGGCATATCGGCCGACATCCAAGCCGGGTTAGGTAGCAGCCATAACCATACATATTTAAAATATAGGAAGGACTGAGTCAAGATAGAAAGCGGATAGGCATCCGCCGGATTTATACCCACGCGCGACAACAGCGCGACACCGTTCGGTTCGTAGGCATAGCCAAGAATATTTTTGTTTTTGACTTGGTAAATGATGAATGCCGCAACCAATCCATACAACAAAAATGTCGGCCACACCCGCACCAACAGATGTCGGTCCGGTTTGCGTAGTAAGAATAGCAGCGCGGCACACACGGCTGGCACCATGATGGCATGTTCTTTCGATAGGACAGCTAACAGATAAGTAACGGCTGAGGCTAATAAATAACTTCGTTTATTACGCAACAAACCTTCACTGAACAAAAGATAGGTCATCAATGCGAACAACGTTGCCATGAGGATGGTACGCTGGATCAGGTAGGCGGCTCCATATACGGTAACGGGATGTAGAGCGAAAATCAGGGCACCGAAAAAAGCTAGCCACGAGGATGACAGCACGCGAACAGTCGGGGGGGCACTCTCTCTAACAAGAGCTGCCGCAAACAAGCTGCGCAACAGCAGGAACAGCAAAAAAATGTTGGCAATGTGCAAAGCCAGATTACCTATGCGTAACCAGAACACTCCATTGCCTGCTAATACACGCGTCCACTCGAATGTGGCATAGGGCAACCAGCGTAAATCAAGATTTACACTAAATTTTAGAAATTCAGGATACCTGATACGAAAATAATAGACGTCATCAAAAACGAGTTGGCTGGATAGAAAATTTCCATAAAGCATGATGGTAGCCATAGCAAGCACCAGCAGCTGAAGAATAAGTATTCGCTTGCTTGAATGATTTCGACTTTGAGATGCCATGAAGAGCATTAATGTTCTGGCTATATGATCGCTTCGAAGATTATATATGGAAATAACAAATTCGCTAATGCCATATGTGCAGTTACCTGTACGTTAGGTTACTCAGGCAAAGGGTACAAGACCTTGGCAATGTAGGCGACAACTGCAGCAATATCCTCTGCACCGAAAACAGATTTCCATGCCGGCATCGAAGTATTGGGCAGGCCCTCGCGTATTGTTGCAGCAAGACGCTCGCGGGTTATACCCTGCATGAATGCAGGGTCACGCAGATTGCGCGGGTGCGGCTCAAGAAAACTACCTATCCAATTTTTTCCGGTACCATCGGCAGCATGGCAAAAGGCGCAGTTATCCTGAAAAAGCTTCTCTCCGCGCCGTTCCAATGCAGTCATTTCTGCCATCTGGGGAGGAATATCATGTAACAAATAAGGGCTGGCACTGGTCATCGCATCAAGCGAAGGAGTAATCGATGGTTCGGTATGGGAATAGAGATTACGCGGATAGGATAATGGCCGCGCCTCCCATCCAATATTAGAGTCGCCCCGATCATGGCAGACTACACAACTGGACATGAACAGAAGCTTGCCACGCTTTTGTGTCTCGCTCAACATCCCTGCCGAGCGGCTAATAGGGATATCGCCCACAGCAAAAGGGAACGCCTCTTGATAGCGCTCGTGATTGGGCCAGCCATTCTCAGGTGTATGATAACGCGTATTAGGCGCTTTTTTGCGAACAAATTCCTCCGCCACAAATTTCGCAACGTGCTCCATTTCGTTTTCCGAGAGAACATTACGAAATGACTGCATTGCCGTACCAGGTTTACCCTGTCGCAACACTGCGACTATATGCTCCCATGTAAATTGGCGGGCATCGACCCGAGTAAAATCTATCGGCGGAGGAATAAGGAAACTGGCCGCCACTGTCTTGGCATCACCAGAATAGCCGTGGCAAAAATAGCAGCGTAAATTATAAATTCCCCGCCCAGCTTCGACTTTGGCTGCCATTTCTGCGGAGGGGTGTGCATCGTTTTTTTCTTGCGTTAATCCCAACCGAGGGGTGCAAGTAATAAAAGTAAGTATAACTAAAAATAATCTATTCAAGATTAAAGCCATATCCCAGGCGCAGACAGCTAATGAGCGCTGGGGGAAATAAATCTCTGGAACACAAACTCTGCCACATTGGCAATTTCCTGTTCTGATAGGACTTTGCCCCAAGCAGGCATCTCAGTACCAGGGAGGCCTAGGGTAACAGCAGAAAATATTGCCGGACGATTCAACGTAGTATGTGAGGAATCATCCAGAAAGTTACGCGGCTTACTTGCCATGAAATAAGCTCGCGGCCCCTGACCATTCCCTAACTGGCCATGGCAAGTAGCACAGTTCCCCATAAAAAATTGTTCGCCCAACCTAACATCGCCAACCAGTCTGTAGGGCATGGGCAAGTTCATATCAACTGGGAGTTTATCGGCCTTTTCAGTGCCTGGGGAAACATTATCCACCATCAATACTGTGTAGATATAATCCACCACAGCCTCAATATGCTCCGCAGATAATTTTTCGGAATACCCCTCCATTGCTGTACCAGGAAGGCCATGTGTAACCGAATTCATCATACGCTCACGAGTAAGCTCCATTTTGGCAGAGGGCGAAAAAAAGCTGCGGGGAGTAGTCCCTGTCTGATCTTTTACGCCATGACCTTGCTCGCCGTGACAAGTCGCACAATTGTGCCCATATACCAAACGCCCACTAGCCAAGTTCCGATCAATAATAGTCCGCATAAAACGACCCCTGACATAATCCACTACCGCCTCGATTTGTTTGGGATTGAGCTGGGTTTTCCACGAGGTCATGGCAGTACCCTGCTTACCATTGGTAACCGTGGCAATCATTTTGTCGCGCGTCAAATCGGAAGCAACTGTAAAGTTACGCGGTGGTGGCACCAAGCTGTTACTTGCACGGCTTCGGCCATCACCATGATCACCATGACATACCGAGCAATGATCTTTATAAATAAATTCACCATCGAATTCTATCGGTTGAGGTACCAACTCTGCCGCCAGCACGAATGATGATTCCCCCCACCCAATCCAGGCTAAACATAGTACCCAAACCAAAAAATCTCCGTGCAGCCTTAAATAATGCATTTTCATCGGACTTCTTTCATGTCTGTAACAGTTAAATTACCCCAGCAAAGTCAGAAACTTGGGTAAGCTCCTCAAAGGGGCCAACAAAACTCTGAGCCGCCCGATGGGGTTCTCCTTCCTCTTAAAAGGGAGGAAATAACAGCCCCCCTTTAAGTTCACACGCCGCATAAGTCAAACTTTTGGAGTCCCACAGCAGAGCCAGGGGTTTAAGTCACTGAATTATACATGGCCCAAACCAGGGATAGTGATTGATCTCATAAAAAGCTGGCACATATGTTGCATTCTACTTCGAAGATACTCAACAAAATTATAACCGGCGGCATGATATGACAAAGAGCGATCTAGGTTTTCAAGGACACTTTTAATGATAATTTTTAATTCCAACCATATTTGCCTTAGCTACTCCTTAAATTTTTTGAGAGGTATTCTAAAAGGGCTAGCGGCCTTCTATCTGGCAGGACTCAGTATGACGGCACATGCCGATGAGGGCAGTGATATCTATAAAAAGGCTTGTGCTGTTTGCCATGCGGCTGGCGTTCCCGGTATTCCGGATGCCCCAAAACTCAGCACTCGAACCGACCCCGGATTTGGCGAAAACTGGAACCGTCGCCTATTTGCCGGACGCGAAGCTCTGTTGCGTTCCGTGCTCGATGGTAAAGGGGCTATGCCGCCGAAAGGTGGCGATGCCTCATTATCCGACAGGCAAACCGAAGCGGCACTTGATTACATGCTTATGCAGATGGACAAGCCGTAAGTAACGCTGAACCTGAAAGACCGCGAATCGTAACTGCCCATTGGCTTAATACATAATTACTCCTTGCAACAACTCCAAGCAGAAATTTAGCAGTACCGCCCAGAAGCTAAATCACCAACCTGCTTGACACATGGTTAACATTACCAATGGCCTGCTTCTTTAGTATATTCGTATAAAATTGCAAACTCGTTTAGAATAAACTCCAACAGAGCGTATAAAAGCGGGAATTGAGGACTAAAGATATGACGAATATAACTATCACTTTTAATACATCTCCAATAAATTTTATAGGCAGCATGCACCGCTGGCTAGCCTGCGTCATGCTGTTGGGGCTATCTGCATGTGTGCAATTGCCTGAAGAAAGGGGGCCACAGGAACCACCCCCTCCCCTGGTCTACCCATCGCCGCCAGATGAAGCACGTTTCATTTATGAACGAACCATCTACGGTAACTTCGATGTAGAGACCGCTTTAGCTCGGGAGAGATCGGCCGCAGATTGGCTAACGGGGGAAAACTCGTCGGAGCCCAATTATGAAAGATTGGGAAAACCCTACGCTGTCGCCGTCCATCGTGGCCGTATTTTTATTTCTGACACAGCCGCGCGCGTAGTTAAAGTATTTGATGTGCCAGAGGGCCGTTATTTTAGGATAGGTCAAGACAACCCCGGCACTTTGCAAAAACCGATCGGCATTGATGTAGATGGGGCTGGCAATCTGTATGTGGCTGACGCCACAGCAAAAGTTATCATGGTCTATGACCGCGATGGAAAATTTCTGCGTAAATTGGCTAGCAATAAAATAGGTGAGCCCTCTCTGTTCAGCCGTCTAGCCAGCGTAACTGTAGATAAAAAAGGCGAAAAGGTCTACGCCGTAGATATTGGTGGCTCACGCTCTGCGGATGAAACCCATCGCATTCGAGTGTTTAATGCACAAACAGGCGCGCACTTATTCGATATTAGCCACCGTGGCAGCGCTCCAGGCGAACTTAATTTACCCCGGGATATAGCCATAAGCAAAAGCAATGAGTTATACATTGTGGACAGCGGTAATTTCCGTATACAAATTTTTGATATAGCGGGCAAATACCTGCGCGCCTTCGGCCAGATTGGCAAGCAATTTGGCAATTTCAGCCGCCCCAAGGAAATAGCCATTGATGCGGAAGACAATGTGTATGTGATAGATACAACTTTCGGCAATTTCCAGATTTTTAATCCCAAAGGGGAATTGCTGATGTTCATCGGCACCCCTGCAAATATAGACGGGCCAGCACATTACAGATTACCGTCAGGTATCACCATAGATGAGGATGGGCGCATCTATGTAGTGGACCAGTTATTTAGAAAAGTGGATATTTTCCGGCCAGCTGCCTTAAGTGCCGAAGAGGGCTACCTCGGCAGAAAGCTTAAACCGGGCGAAAAATCGAGCGGGGCATTGGTAGACCCCAATATTCCCGGGACCCCAGGTGGGGAAGCAAATCCCCCGCAAAACATACCGTCAGGTACGCCAGCCCCTGCCGAAAAACCCACCAATACCAAAGTCCCGGAAAGCACAAAACCACCCGTCGTTCCGGAAGAAGATGAGGAGCTTTGAACCCAAAAATCCATTACTCAGTACCCAGAAATATAGGCAACAGATAAGCTCAGATTATTCATTGGCGAGTTTGCACGATTACCCCCTTAAGGGGGTAAAAACGCCGTATCCCACCTTGCCCTCTATTTGAACCCGTAAAAACCATAGTCACAGAACTTACATAAAAAAAACAACGGGTTGACGTTAATAATTTACCACTCATGAGGTGAACATGAGAAATGCATAATCCTGGGGAAACGCTGATTAAGTCGCCATACCCGCGAAGGCGGGGCATCCAGCTTGTTGGCTTAACTGGATTCCCGTCTCCGCAGGAGTAACAAATTCAGCCTTAATCAGCGCTTCCTTGGCAAGCTTTCTTTTTTGGACTCAGTACACCTAATTTCTCATCTATGATTCTGGCTTCTCAGAATTGGGAAATTTTCTCTCTTCTTGCTACCCATCAGCTTGGGTTACCCCCTGTAAATACTAGTTTTTTCTCTGTGGCACGAAACCTGCTACATTAACTAGCGTGATACGCTGAATCTGTAATATTTAGATAGCGATTACATTTTTAGAGGTTAACGTTAAACTTTTAGGAGATTAAAAATGAAAACATTCAACAGTCGTCTGGCGGGGGTGCTGTCTGCATCCGCCTTGGCCATCGGTCTGATTGCCATCGCGCAACCAGCATTGGCCGCCGTTTCCGGTATTGCTTTCACCCGTCACAACCTGGGTTCCAGCGGAACTTCAGGAGCGCATCTGGCCGCCAGCGGTGGTGCCAATGGTGATGCTAGTTTTAGTAGCGAAATTTGCGTATTTTGTCATACCCCACACGGATCCAACACCGCTGTAACTGCACCGTTGTGGAACAAATCCATCACTAATACCGCATCCAGTTATACCAACTATACTTCCAGCAACTCGGCTACTTTTGATGCCCAGGCATTTGGCCCCGGCCCTGTCTCATTGGCTTGCTTGTCTTGCCATGACGGTACCCAAGCGATGGATAACATCATCAACGAACCCGGTTCAGCCGCAACAACCACTGCCTATAGCACAAACGGCAATGGTACCAGTGGTAGAGCTTACACTTGGAATGGTAGCAACAGAATAAACGTCGAAGGCTTCCTGGGCGGCGGCACTGCATCTGTTGTAGCTATGTTGGGTACCGATCTGGTGAATGACCATCCAGTCGGCATCAACTACTGCGCTGCTAGTAACACAACAGGCACCACTGTTACTTGCGGAGATACTGACTTTAACGCTGTTCAAGGCGCAGCAGGAAGTAAACGCTATATAGACACAGGCACACTCAGTAACGGCTTCCAGAAGACTGACTTGCCTTTGTATACTGATGGCGCTGTAACTATTGTATCTACCATACGCGTAGAATGTGCGACCTGCCATGATCCACATGTCTACAGTTCTACTGGTGTACCCTTCCTGCGTACTGCCAACGACGGCAGTGGCGTTTGCCTGGCTTGCCATAACAAGTAAGCAGTAAGTACTTAAACAGTAAGTTAGATATAAGTTTGATACGGGCCGGACCTGAAAATCCGGCCCATTTTTTATGCAATTTTCAAGCATTCATGCGGAGGCAATATGCGGTATTTAAAAATATCAAGAATCGTTGTGACAGCGTTTTGGGCCCTGGCTGGTGTTTTTGCCACACAAGCCTGCCTGGCCGCTGCCGGCCGGGTGGTCGTGGCTGCCAGCGGAGGAGATTACACCACCATCAGCGCAGCGCTGAACGCCATCAACCCGAGCGCCAGTAATCCCTACGAGATTGAGGTGTTGCCGGGAACCTATGTGGAGAATGTTACCCTCAAAAGCTACGTGCATCTCAAGGGCGCAGGGCGGGAGGTGACTTTTATTCAATCTCCCAATGGGAACACTGCTGTTAATTGTAACGGCATCACAAATGTAGCCATCTCAGGGTTTTCTCTGGCAAATTCTGGCGAGGGCATATCTATTGCCTACGGCACAAATGTTACCATCGCAAACAATATAATCTCCGGCAACGGTACTGGAATTATGAATTATTATGGTTCCGCTGTGGAAATTACCAACAATATTATAAGCAATAACTCCTTTGTTGGCCTAAGGCTAGCTTATGCACAGGCTGCGATAAAAAACAATACCATTACAGGAAATACTTACCACGGGGGTATTTGGGTGAGTTACGCCTCGGCTGGAACGATCATTCAGGGCAATGTGATTACAAACAATGAGCAGGGCATAGCGGTATACGGCACAGAAAATATTGCTCCTAGCCAAGCTCTGGTCATCAGCGATAATACGGTAGGCTCTCTAACTCTAGACTACCCCGAGACCACAGCACTGATAAACCATAACACCATTACCGGGGGTATCTATGTTGCTGACGGCGGAACTTGGCCCGCGCCAGTTATCAATCTTAATACCGTTGATGGGGGAATATCCGGCACGCGTGCTGTAGGGGGCGGCAACTATAATTCTGCCGGATCTGCAGTAGTGGTGCCTTGATCAGCGTTAAATAGCGACAGCAAGCCTGCGGCAACCTTCCTGCGTACTGCCAACGACGGCAGCGGCGTTTGCCTGGCTTGCCATAACAAGTAAGCAGTAGATTGTAAAATCCAGACGAATTGTTTGGATAACAGGTTAGACGTAAAAGTCTGACCCGTTTTTTTTGTGGGGGTGTATCAGCCCTGCTTGCTGCGGCTGAACATTATGCAGTTCAAAATACTTAAAGGAGATCACATGAAAAAACTATTGTTGGCCGCCTGCATGAGCGGCTTGTTGTTAGGGGGATTCAGCACGGCGTCCATTGCGGCGGGGAGCTTTAGCACTACCGGTTCAACGTCCACAATTACGTATGGTGCCTCTGCCGCCGTCCGCCTGGGAAATGGCAAGGTGCTTGTCACGGGCGATACCAGCGCCACGGCCGAGATTTATAACCCTGCCACTGGTACTTTTAGTACTACTGGCAACATGAATATCTCTCGGGGTGAGCATACCGCCACATTATTGCCTAATGGCAAAGTTCTTATCGTTGGAGGGGCATCTAATGCTACGGCTGAACTGTATGATCCCGCTAGTGGGACCTTTAGCAATACCGGCAACATGGCAGCATCACGGGGACAGCATACCGCCACGCTGTTACCCAATGGCAAGGTACTACTTGCTGGAGGAAACGGTTATGATGCTACTGCCGAACTGTATGACCCTGCTACGGGTTCCTTTAGCGCCACTGGCAGTATGACTGAGGGCCGTTATCGGCATACTGCAACAGTATTACCTACCGGCAAGGTACTAATTACAGGAGGGGGCGGAGGTCAAAATGCATTGATCTCTGCTGAACTGTATGACCCTGCTACAGGTACCTTTAGCGCTACTGGCAACATGGCCGAGGGTCGCTATCGGCATGTCGCTACGCTGCTGGGTAATGGCAAAGTCCTGATAAGCGGAGGAATTAATACAGATACATGGGCATCCACTGCTACGACCGAGATTTATGATCCAGACACGGGCGTTTTTACAAGTACGGGCGCTATGTCTCTGGCCCGGAGCAGCCATACCGCTACGCTTTTACCGAACGGTACAGTGCTAGTAGCTGGAGGAGAATTATCGAACACTGCCGAATTGTACGACCCTGCTAGTGGCACTTTTAGCGCCACTGGTTCCATGTCTTTAGGTCGAGACCGCGCTACTGCTATTCTTCTGGCAAACGGCAAAGTTTTAGTTGCTGGGGGCGCAGGAAACAACTTGGGAGTCTCTCCATCTGAACTTTATACGACAGATAACTGCGGCTTCTGAAACCGGACACTCGATACATAAAGGTCGATCCCGATCAAAATCAATCTTATCAACCCGGGCCGCGTAACATTGCAGCCCGGCTTTTTTAAGAAGCCGCAACCTGATCTCCTGTAAAAAGGCTGCAAGTCACAATAACTGTTTGATGTTTTATTCTAATGTCTTAATACTGCCATTGGCATTCAACACGCAATGCCGTAAACGGCAGAGGTAATCAAGGAGTAATGTAATGGGACACCTGGTGCAATTACATATTGAACATTTGCCGGAAGGCGTTTATCTGGCCACCAGCAATGATGTCCAAGGCTTGGTCGCGCAAGGGCGCACGATTGCTGAAACCATCGAGATCGCATGCGATGTGGCAAAAAAATTGATCGAAGCTCAAACCGGCGGTACATTCACCAGCCTACCCACGGTAGCAGAATCGTTTGACTACCCTTTAATCGTGGCAACCTGATGGGCCGACTGGCAGGCCCGCTATCGGGATATCATCAAGCGTTTGAAGCAGCTCGGCTTCGAGTTTCACCGCCAAGCTGCAGGCAGTCACGAGATTTGGCTGAACCCAGCCGCAAACCTTTTTATTCCATTTTCAATTTAAGAAGACATGAAATTTTCCCTCTCCCCCAGCCCCTCACCCCGGGGGAGAGGGGTGCGCGACAGCGCGGGTGAGGGAATTATTGTCGTTTCAATTTGAAAATGGAATTACAACAATCCCCAATCACCCTGGAGATATGCCTGAAGGCACACTACGTGCGATTCTCAAGCAAGGTGGTATCGAACCGGAAATATTCTTGCAGAAGAAGTAAAGCCACCAGATAGATACTCTCCCAAGGGGAACAGCCTGAACTGTAGGAGTAACGACAGCACAAATTTTAATGATACTTCCGACTCAATTCATGCACTGCCTGCACCAATGCCGCCGCGTTATTCGGGTCGGTAAACTGCGAAATACCATGTCCCAGATTAAATACATGGCCGCTACCGTAACCATAGCTGGCCAACACGCGTTCGGTCTCGGTGCGAATAACTTCGGGTGTGGAGAATAAAACAGCCGGGTCTATATTGCCTTGCAAGGCGACCTTGTGGCCCACTTTTTGACGCGCGATGCCTATATCCATGGCCCAATCCAAGCCTACCGCATCGCTGCCTATATCGGCGATGCTATCTATCCACAAACCGCCGCCTTTGGTAAATACAATGCTAGGAATTTTTACGCCGTCATGCTCTTTCTTTAATCCAGCCACGATGCGCTGCATATAAGGCAGCGAAAACTCATGGTAAGCCGCATGGGACAACGCCCCACCCCAGGAATCAAAAATCATTACGGCCTGCGCGCCTGCTTCAATCTGCGCATTGAGATATTCGATCACCGCTTGTGCAGTCACTTCCAGTATGTGGTGCATCAGCTTGGGCTCTTTGTACATCAGTGTTTTTACACGTGCATAATCATCGCTGCCCGCGCCTTCCACCATGTAGCAGGAGAGTGTCCATGGGCTGCCGGAAAAACCGATCAGCGGCACACGTCCATCCAGCGCTTTGCGAATTTGCGACACGGCATCGGTTACATAACGCAGGTCTTTGGCAATATCAGGTACGCGCAGGGCTTTGATGGCCGCTTCATCGCGCAAGGGCCGCTCAAACTTGGGGCCTTCACCTTCGGCAAAATATAAACCCAGGCCCATTGCATCGGGAACAGTCAGAATGTCGGAAAATAAAATGGCTGCATCCAATGGAAAGCGATCCAGCGGTTGCAAAGTCACTTCGGTCGCCATGTCCGGGCTTTTGCACAGCTCCAGAAAGCTGCCGGCACGTTTGCGCGTAGCGCAATATTCCGGCAGATAACGGCCTGCCTGACGCATCATCCAGACAGGCGTGTATTCGGTAGGCTGGCGCAATAAGGCACGTAAAAAGGTATCGTTCTTTACTTTGAAGTTCATGTTTTTCTCTTTAAATTAAAACCAACATATATTCCCTCCCCCTTGCAGGGGGAGGGTTAGGGAGGGGGTAGAAACGCTGCTTCCTACTATGTCTACCCCCATCCTAGCCTTCCCCCTGCAAGGGGGAAGGAACTAATGAATAATCCGGATTAAAACCAATCATCTGGGCAAATCAGAGCTACCCATCAAAAATTCATCCACCGCCCGTGCCGCCTGACGGCCTTCGCGTATAGCCCATACGACCAACGATTGACCGCGACGCATGTCGCCCGCAGCAAACACTTTGTCTACTGAAGTTTTATAACAGCCCGCATCCTCAGTGGTGGCCTTGGCATTGCCACGACCATCTTTCTCCACGCCGAATGCCTCCAGCACTTTTTGCACCGGGCTGACAAAACCCATAGCCAGCAATACCAGGTCTGCTTGCATTTCAAATTCGCTGCCGGGTACTTCCTGCATCTTGCCGTCTTTCCATTCCACCCGCGCAGCGCGCAGCTTGCTGACTTTGCCGTTGTTGCCAATAAATTCTTTGGTGGCTACGGCCCAATCACGTTCACAGCCTTCTTCGTGCGAGCTGGAAGTGCGCAACTTCATCGGCCAGTAAGGCCAAATCATGGGCTTGTTTTCATGCTCAGGCGGACGCGGCATCACTTCAAATTGCGCCACGGAAGCTGCGCCATGACGGTTGGAAGTACCGACGCAATCAGAGCCAGTATCGCCGCCACCGATGACTATAACGTGCTTGCCTGTGGCTTTTATCTGCCCCGCTACGCTATCTCCTGCTACAACTTTATTCTGTTGCGGCAAAAATTCCATCGCGAAATGTATGCCCTGCAACTCACGCCCCGGCACCGGCAAATCGCGCGCCTGCTCGGCCCCGCCCGTTAACACCACGGCATCAAATTCGTCTTTTATTTTTTGCGCGGGTACATCTACGCCTATGTATTGATTAACGCGGAATTCCACGCCCTCGGCGCGCATTTGTTCGATGCGGCGGTCTATGTGCGATTTTTCCATTTTGAAATCGGGGATGCCGTAACGTAACAGACCACCGATGCGATCATTCTTTTCAAATACCACTACTGCATGTCCCACACGCGCCAATTGCTGCGCGCAAGCCAAGCCCGCCGGGCCAGAGCCGATCACTGCAATTTTCTTGCCAGTTTTTTTAAGCGCTGGTTGCGGCACGACCCAGCCTTGCTCCCAACCTTTGTCTATGATGGCATGTTCAATCGACTTGATGCCCACTGCATCATCATTGATGTTCAACGTACAAGCAGCTTCACACGGCGCAGGACAAATACGGCCAGTAAATTCTGGAAAATTATTGGTGGAATGCAACACGTCCAGCGCCTGCCGCCAGTTATTGCGATACACCAGATCATTCCAGTCGGGAATGATGTTGTTGACTGGACATCCCGTGGTACAGAACGGAATGCCACAATCCATACAGCGCGCGCCCTGTACGACCGATTGCTCGTCACTCAGGCGCGGGATGAATTCCTTGTAATTTTTCAGTCTTTCTACTACTGGCAAGCTCTTTTCGCTCAGGCGGCGAAATTCCATAAACCCGGTCGGCTTCCCCATTACACAGCCTCCAGTTGTTTAGTTTGTTGTGCGGCAATTTCCTGCAAGGCACGGCGATATTCAGTCGGCATGACCTTGACGAATTTCGGCAGATAGCGTGCCCAGTTATCCAAAATATCTTTGGCGCGCGCACTGCCGGTGTA
>JAUSKS010000318.1 GCA_030646595.1 Gallionellaceae bacterium
GGAATAGTGATCGGCATGGACGTGGGTATCAATCACATAAACGATAGCGACGTTGGTTTTTTTTGCTTCGTTAATGAACCGTGCCTCATCGCCCGCGACTACATCCACTGCAACCGCTTTGCCTTTGCCGCTACAGCCAAAAAAATAAGACAGAGTGGAATCCTTGCTTGCCAGCTGACTGGAAAACATTTCAGGCTCCTCAAAGAATCACACAAGATTTAACAATCTAATAATTATTAGTATGATTAGGCCATAATAGGCAATAACAGTCAATCTGGTTTATGCTTGTTATTGTTGGGCGGGCAAGATCGGGCCAGTGCCCGCGCTAGAGTTGAGGGTCCGCACATTGAAACAGTTGACAAGGAGAGTGCCATGAAACAGCAATTTATCCTATCCATAATGTTCGCCCTTATTTGTCTGGGGATGCCTGTTGCCTGGTCCCAATCGCCTGCTCATATGATGGTCACGCCGGATGAACTTAAATGGGTGGATGTGCCATCGTTACCAGACGGAGCAAAGGCTGCCATGATCGAAGGCCCGGCCAACGAAGCGACCGCATTTACCTTTCGCTTGAAATTTCCAGCAAACTACCGGATACCTGCCCACTGGCATCCGGCAATCGAACACGTTACGGTGATCTCCGGTATTTTTAATATGGGCACGGGCGACGAACTGGATACATCCAAGACCAAAGCACTGTCTGCTGGCAGCGTTGCCATCATGCAGCCCAAGACCCATCACTTCGCCTGGACTAAAGAGGAAACCATTATTCAAGTTCATGGCGTAGGACCCTGGGCCATTAACTACGTCAATCTGGCAGACGATCCGAGAAGGAAGTAGTTTTTTTCGTGAAGTATTTGCGCGCAGCCTTGCGACCATCTTCGGGTTTCTTGGTCAATCGAATTCAAGTCTCCGGGGTGTAGCTAAAGTGAGTTAAATAGAAAACCATGCCAGCAATCCCCCTTCCCGTGTGCATTGTTGCAGCCATCGTGTGCACTATGCCTGTCTTTACTTGATGACAATATCACCCTTGAGTGTGCCAACAATCCCGAACAACTCTTTCTGCTCAGCCACGGGAACCTTGAATTTGTCCAGGGTTTTCTGAAATTCCTTGGCCATTACGCCCCACTCTTGCTCGGTAATGTTCAGATGAGCGTGGGATTCTTTCATCCCTTTGCCAGTGTACTTGCACGGCCCGCCGGTAGCTTCGCAAACCAACTGGGAAACCTGAAATTTCAGGTAAGGCGCAGGGGAGCTTTTTCGCCCGGCGTTGATTGCAGGATTTTTGTTCAATGTTTTGTTGACCACCAATTGGTTGATGAAGTGGTCAACCACCACCGTAATGCCTCTGAGTCCACCTAGCCGTTCATAGAGTGACTTCTGAGCGCCTGTTTGCTGCGCCGATGCGAGTGGGGTAAAAGACGTGGCCAATATGAATGACATAGTTGCAATTGCTATCTTGAGTGCTTTCATTTTTCCTCCCTTGTGAATGTAGAATCGGTAATGATTTAAGTGCTGCTATGGGTTTCAAACATACGCAACTTGATTCGCTATTTACTACAGTCTAACAATATATAGATTGATTAGGCCGGAATTTTAGGTGGTTGTCAATGTGATCAATCTTGGCATTGTTTGGATATAATACGATCTGCTATTTATTAGATTGCTGACATGAATCACGCACGAAAAATAAAAGACCTGCTGTATGAGCAGATTGCAAGAATCGGCAAAGTATTCTCCAGCCCAAAGCGGCTGGAGTTGATCGAGTTGCTGTGTCAGGGTGAAAAAACGGTGGAGATGCTAGCGCGCGAGGCATCCATCAGCATGAAACTAACCAGCGCCCATCTGCGTGAGTTGCGTATTGCGCACTTGGTCGAAACCGATCGGCGCGGCAAAAATATTTTTTACCGGCTGGCTGATAAGGCCGTGGCCGATTTATGGGTGCATATCCATACCTTGGCTGAAGAGCGTCTGGTTGAATTGCAAATGGCACTACAGAAAATTGCCACGCAACCAAACGAACTGGTGCCTAGTGATCGTGCAACGCTGATGAAAATGGCGCGCCGTGGAGAAGTGGTGGTGCTGGATGTGCGGCCTGCAGAAGAATACCTCAATGCGCACCTGCCTTTCGCGCGCTCTATTCCAATCAGTGAGCTGCGCCAGCGGCTGGCAGAATTACCCAAGGACAGGCCGATTGTCGCCTACTGCCGTGGCCCTTATTGCTTGATGGCGAAAGACGCGGTCGAGTTGCTGCGCAAGGAAGGTTTTATATCCGAGCACTTACGGGATGGCGTTGCTGAATGGGGCGTGGCCGTAGGGGCGCGATTCATCGCGCCCTGATCTATTTATGTAAAAAGAGGAGCGCGATGAATCGCGCCCCTTGGGTTTTTGATTTTTGAAATAGAGCGGTTTCTTAACGCCGCATCGAGTCAAAGAAGTCAGCGTTGTTTTTGGTGGCCTTGATTTTATCCAGCAGAAATTCCATTGCTTCCAGTTCGTCCATGGGATAAAGCAGTTTGCGCAGCACCCAGATTTTTTGCAGCACGTCGGCTTTGATCAACAATTCTTCTTTGCGCGTACCAGAGCGGTTGACGTTGATGGCCGGGTAGATGCGCTTCTCCGCCATGCGCCGGTCGAGATGGATTTCCATATTGCCGGTGCCTTTGAATTCTTCGTAGATCACATCGTCCATGCGCGAGCCGGTATCCACCAGCGCGGTGGCGATGATGGTGAGCGAACCACCTTCTTCAATGTTGCGCGCCGCGCCAAAAAACCGCTTGGGACGTTGCAAGGCATTGGCGTCCACACCGCCGGTCAGTACCTTGCCGGAGGAAGGCACAACGGTGTTGTAAGCACGTGCCAGACGGGTAATGGAGTCGAGCAGGATGACCACATCTTTTTTGTGTTCGACCAGACGTTTGGCTTTTTCCAGCACCATTTCGGCCACTTGTACATGACGGGT
>JAUSKS010000016.1 GCA_030646595.1 Gallionellaceae bacterium
TGGATCCATCACCTTGCGGGTTAAATTTACGCGGCGCTCGGTGTTGGTGAACACGCCTTCCTTCTCGCCCCACAGCGCAGCAGGAAAATACACATGCGCGTATTGCGTCGTTTCCACGTCGGCATAAGCATCCTGCACCACCAGGAATTCCAGCTTCTCCAGCGTCTTGCGGATGCGCGGCGTGTTCGGCATCGAGCTCATTGGGTTGGTGGCGATCAGCCACAGCCCTTTGATCTGGCCGGTCTCGATGGCCGGGAAAATGTCGGTCTGGAACATGCCGCGCTTGGTCGGGAAAAAATCCTTGTCCACGCCCCAATACTGCGACATGAATTCGCGATCTGCTTCCTTTTCCAACGCGCGATAAGCAGGCAGGCCGGAGCACGAAGAAAATTCGCGTGTGCCCATGGCGTTGCACTGACCAGTGATGGACAGCGAGGTGCCGCCGGGCTTGCCGATGTTGCCGGTGACCAGATTGAGATTGTTGATGGCGACCACGCCGTCCGAGCCGTGCGTAGATTGATTGATGCCCATGGTCCATATACTCATCGCAGCATTCGCCTTGGCATACAGACGCGCGACGTTGCGTATGGTGTCTTCGTCTATGCCGCAAATTTTCGATGCTGACACGGGATCATATTGTGCAACAAGCTTTGAAAATTCCTCATAGCCTGAAGTGTGCGCCTCAATGTAAGCGCGGTTGTGCAAGCCCTCGGCTAGGATGACATGGGCGAAACTGTTTAGCAGCACCAAGTCGGTACCGGGATTGATGGGCAGATGTATATCCGCCATCTGCGCGAACACGGTCACACGCGGGTCTACTACAATCAATGGAAATTTGCGTTTATCACGCGCCTCTTTCATGCGCCAATAGATGATCGGATGCTGCTCCGGCAGATTAGAGCCGACCGCCAGCAAGCAATCAGTGTGGCTGAAATCGTCGTAGCAACCGGGCGGGCCGTCGCTGCCGAAAGAGCGTTTATAGCCGGACACTGCCGAGGCCATGCACAGAGTGGTATTGCCGTCGTAATTGTTGGTACCGATTACGCCGCGCGTCAATTTGCCTAGCGTGTAAAACTCCTCGGTGAAAATTTGCCCGGTGGAAACCACTGCAAAAGAATCGCGTCCGTAAATGGCTTGTATACGTTGAATCTCCGAGGCGGTGCGATCCAGCGCCTGGTCCCAGGTCGTTTCTTGATAGGCGTCAAAAAAATGATCGCGCAACAGCGGGGTGCGCCCGCGATTGGCGGAATTGAACAGCTCGTACTCAAAAATCCCTTTCAGGCACAGCTTGCCCTGATTGACCGAGGCATTGCTCACGCCGCGGGTGCTGATGGCCTTGCCATTTTTATCCAGGCCAACTTCCATGGAGCAACCAGTGGAGCAATAACCGCAAGTAGTGTATTTCCACTTTTCCACCGGCTTGGGTGGAATCGTGATCGAATTTTTTTTAAAGCGACCGAATAACATGGTGTGTACCCTATAACAACATTCCTTAATAGAGTAGTTCAGCAAGTTATATGCCAGCGTTCGAAAAGCCCGTCCAGGCCTTGCTTGTGGCGTAACAGCAGGAATTTGGCAGCAGAAAGGGAAATGTAATCTGCACCAAATCTCAGCAAGCGCAAACACCTATTCCCGAATTTGGTGCGCTCCTCTTTGTGATACCCAACAGGAATTCAGGTTGCCAGCAATTTCCACCCCATGCCTAAAATACCGCAAGCAAAAATGACAGGGATCACACCCGCCTTAAAGCGAAGGATGGCAAGCAGCGCACCTGTCGTCAGCAAGATGGGAAACCATTCCATAGCATGATCGATACCCTGCGGCCAAAATACATGGTAGGCAAAAAATAATGCAAGGCTGGCGATCACGCCGACCACCGCAGCGGTGATGGCGGCGAGTGGCGCAGTGAGTTTGAGATTGTCGTGCGTGGTTTCAATGAAGGGCCCACCCATAAAAATAAAAATGAAACTGGGCAAGAAAGTAAAAAAGGTTGCTACTGTTGCGGCGAGACAGGCAGTAGCAAAACTTCCCAAGCCCCAACCGCCAACAAAACCGACGAAGGTAATCACCATAATCAGCGGGCCGGGTGTGGTTTCGCCCAAGGCCAAACCATCTATCATCTGCGTAGCGGTCAGCCAATGATAATGCTCCACCGCACCTTGATAGACATAAGGCAAAACCGCATATGCGCCGCCGAAGGTAAGCAGTGCGGCTTTGGTGAAGAACCAGCCCATCTGGGTAAAGGTGCTGTCCCAGCCGTAGCGGAAAAATAATACCGCCATCGCCAGCAGCCAGATGACTACACCAATGATGAGCAGGCGCAGCAGTCTGGGCCAACTGAATAGTGCATGTGCAGGTACAGGAGTGTGATCATCTATCAACGCCGGGCCAAAATTCTTTTTTGCAGCACTGTGTCCGCCACCCGCCTTGAAATGCTGTGGAGAAATATGCCCACCCACATACCCTATCAATCCTGCTGCTAATATGATTAGCGGGAAGGGTAAGCGCAAAATAAAAATGGCCACAAAAGCCAGCACTGAAATACTCCATAGCACCCCATTTTTCAAGGTGCGCGAGCCGATGCGATAGCAGGCAAAAAGCACAAGCGCCACCACTGCCGGTTTAATGCCGTAGAGCACACCCGCTACTGCAGGCACCGAGCCATAAGCCATGTAAACCCAGGCCAGCGCCAGCAAAATAAAAAACGAAGGCAACACAAACAAGCCGCCCGCGATAATGCCACCCCAGGTTCGGTGCATCAGCCAGCCGATATAAGTGGCCAGTTGCTGCGCCTCGGGGCCGGGCAGCACCATGCAATAATTAAGCGCATGCAGAAAGCGGCGCTCGGAAATCCAGCGTTTTTTCTCCACCAGATCATGATGCATGATCGCAATCTGTCCGGCAGGCCCGCCAAAACTGATGAAGCCCAGTTTGAGCCAATAGATAAAGGCTTGCGTCAGAGTAGGTGCGTTGGGTGGTGCAGCGTGTGCTGCGGAAGAATGATCAGTGTCCATCAATGCTCTCCTTGTGGATAAAGCTATCCATGTCAGAGCAGGCCTTGGACAGGGAATGTCTTAACGGGGAGGCTGCCAGATCCCCATATAGCTAACGAATATATTTTGCTTGAAAGAAGAATTATAATCAACCACTTTACTGGAGCACTCTTATGAAATTATTAGGCACCTCTACCAGCCCGTATGCGCGCAAGGCGCGTCTGGTTTTATTGGAAAAATATTCCGCATGCTTACCTGATTACGCCGCCGCGTGAAGCAAGCAGTGAAGTGGTGCAGGTCAACCCGCTGGGGCGCATTCCGGCATTGATACTGGATGATGACACCTGTATTTTTGATTCATCGGTAATTGCTGATTACGCCGATACCTTGAATGATACGCCCATCCTGATTCCACGGCACTCTGCTGCAGCACGTATGCGCGTCAAGCGCTGGGAAGCACTGGCAGACGGCATCGTGGATTCGGCAGTGGTGGTGCGCACGGAATCTCTTCGCCCGGGGGACAAACAGGATGCCGATACCATCATCCGCCATAACCAGGCCATTACCCGCGCACTGGCTTATGCCGCTGACCAGCTTGCGCAACAATCATGGTGCGAAGGCACGGCACTTACCCTGGGCGATTTGGCACTGGTCAGTGCGCTAATATATCTGGACCTGCGTCAGACAGAACGTCATTGGCGCGCATTGCACCCTAATCTAGCGGTGTGGTTTTCCAATATCAGCGGGCGCGCCAGTGTGCGCACTACACTGGCCGTTTAGGGAGCAGGGCGTTGTGCCGATTTTGGCCGGAAAGCGGTGATGATTTCGGCATGCGTTTCAATATACGGCCCGCCGATCAAATCGATGCAATAGGGCACGGCAGAAAAAATTCCATCCAGCGTTTCCTTGATTGCTTTGGGTTGCCCAGGCAAATTTAAAATCAAACACTGCCCGCGCACCACGCCGACCTGGCGCGATAAAATTGCCGTGGGTACATAACGCAAACTCACCGCACGCATCTGCTCGCCAAAACCAGGCAACACTTTGTGCGCCACCGCCAGCGTGGCTTCCGGCGTAACATCACGCGGCGCAGGGCCAGTGCCGCCAGTGGTCAGTATCAAATGACAGCCCTCCTGGTCGGCCAATTCTTTCAACATTGTTTCTATCAATTGTTGTTCGTCCGGTATTAACCGGGTGATGCTTTGCCACGGACTGCTTAAGGCACGCGCAAACCATTCCTGCAAAGCAGGCAGGCCCGCGTCCCGATAGACACCTCTACTGGCGCGGTCGCTAATGGAAACCAAGCCGATTTTGAGTGTGGTGTTCATAATTCATTTTACTCCGCAAAACTTGCATCTGTCTGCCGGATCTGTCGATCTTGTACCTGTACATGGCGAAAGTGCTGCCAAGTATGGGGTTTAATTGGATGTATAAACAATGTTGACACGTACCCCACGTCCGCCTAAACTGTTAATTCTCGAATTACAGGAGACACTTTCATGGAAGTCATCGTAAAGAAATGGGGCAACAGTGCGGCAGTGCGCATTCCGGCATCTGTCATGGCAGCGGCACATGTCGATTTGGATCAAGCGGTTGAGGTGCGTGAAGAGAAGGGCCGCATCATCATCGAGCCGGTCCGTAGCAAGGAATACAAACTGGACGAATTGCTAAATGGTATTACTGGTAAAAACCAGCACAAACTGATAAACACGGGTGCGCCAGTCGGAAAGGAGGTCTGGTAATGGTGCGCCAGTTTGTGCCGGATGCAGGCGATATTGTTTGGCTGGAATTTTCACCACAGGCAGGGCACGAACAAGCTGGACACCGTCCAGCACTTGTACTTAGCCCGGCTTCCTATAATCGCAAAACTGGCACGATGGTATGTTGCCCGATGACTACCCAAATAAAAGGTTATCCATTTGAAGTTGCCATTCATGCGGCAGGTATAAGTGGCGCAGTACTATCTGACCAAGTAAAAAATCTCGACTGGAAGGCTCGCAAAGCCACACCAAAAGGCAAGGCATCAACCGAAGAGCTGGACGAGGTGCGCGGAAAGATTCGAGCGTTGATTGGTATCTGACCTGCATCTACTTGCGCCCACGCCGCAACGCAATATCCTGTAAGGGTTGTATGAGTACAGCGGATAATTGAGTTCCCAATCAATTTTGCATCAATCCACGCGTCTCTATAAAATTAATGATCTTGTTTACCCCCTGTCCGGTTTTCAGGTTGGTGAACAGGAAGGGGCGTTCGCCGCGCATGCGGGTGGCATCGCGCTCCATAATTTCCAGCGATGCGCCGACCATAGGTGCCAAATCTATCTTGTTGATGATGAGCAAGTCGGATTTGGTGATACCAGGTCCGCCCTTGCGCGGGATTTTCTCGCCTGCCGCCACATCGATGACATACAGCGTCAGGTCGGATAATTCCGGGCTGAAAGTGGCAGCCAGATTGTCCCCGCCGCTTTCCACGAACACAATGTCCAGATTATCAAAACGTGCGCACAGTTGGGCCACCGCTTCCAGGTTCATCGAGGCATCTTCACGAATGGCAGTGTGCGGGCAACCACCGGTTTCCACACCGATGATGCGCTCGGGTGCCAGGGCTTCATTGCGCGTCAGAAATTCGGCATCTTCCTTGGTGTAAATATCATTGGTTACCACCGCGATGTTGTATAAGTCGCGCAGCTGGCGGCACAGCAACAAGGTGAGCGCAGTTTTGCCTGATCCCACCGGGCCACCGATGCCTATGCGTAATGGCTCCGAAATATTCATTAGTGCTCTCCTGAAATTTATGACCTGAACAAACGGCTGTATTGTGTTTCATGCTGGCATCCGGCCAGTGTCAGTGCGGGGGCAAAGTTGCTCAATTCATCATCTTTCAGTTCACTCGCTGCTTGCACCGCTGCTGGCAGATATGCACCTAGCGCCAGCAACATGCGTTGCCCCGCCACCTGGCCAAGTGGGATGGTTTTCATGGCTGCGCTGACCTGGTTTTCTGCCCACGACCAGGCATACGCTTGCACACTGGCCGTGATCGGGATGTGCCACTGACTGGCCGCGCAAGCGTAGGCCAGCGGAAAAGTGACCACGGGGAAGTGTGTGATGTCAGCGTTAAAACCATCCAGCTCTTTCAGCAAGCGCACCAGCGAATATCCCATCTGCAAAGTCTCGGCGCGTGACTCGGCAGTTTCACGTCCGGCGCAAAAATACTGGTTCCAGTAGGCCAGCGCAGTTACATCATCGGCTTGCCACGCCAGGTGTAGACGCCACAGCACGGGCAACTCAAAGCGGCCCAGATAAAGCTCCAGCGCATCGTTAATCCAGTTCTGCGCACTTTCGGCATCATGCACCGTGCCCGATTCAATCGCCCACTCCAGCCCTTGCGAATAACTGTAGGCACCCACCGGCAGCAAGGGGCTGGCCAATTGCAACAAACGGCTGAGGGCGATGTGCTCAAGCATGGCGGCGCAGGCGCAGTGGCGGGCGAATGAGCAGTTCGTCGTCATGATGATGGCGATGGCCGCCGCCATAAGCACCGGCTTCCGGTTCAAATGGTGCGTTTTGTTCGAGGATAGTTACGCCCAGACCGAGTAACATTTCTTTAAGCACATGGTCTTGTTCCAGGCGTAACCAATCGGGGCCAACTTGCAAGGGGACATGCCGGTTGCCCAGGTGGTAAGCAGCGCGCGCCAATTGCCGGGGATTGCTGGCGCTGACATGCAGCACCGCTTCATCAGCTGCCACGACTTGTACGATACGGCCATCGTCTGCCATCAGCCGGTCCCCACCACGCAACAGGGTGCCGCGTTCCAACATCAGCGCAGCTTCGTCGCCAGATTGCAGACGTACCCGCAAACGGCTTTTCTGGCGGCGCTCGAAGGGCAGCAGCAATTGGTCATCATATTGTTCGCCTGGCGGCAGGCGTTGCGTAATGTTTAACATCAGAACAGAAAATAGCGTTGCGCCATCGGCAGCACACTAGCGGGTTCGCAAGTGAGCAGCACTCCATCGGCGTGAACCAGATAAGTTTCAGCATCCACTTCAATATTGGGTTGATAATCGTTATGCACCATATCCGCTTTCTGGACAGTGCGGGTGCCATGCACCGCGATCAGGGGCTTGTTCAGTTTGAGCGCAGCCAGTGCCGGATTTTTCAGGGATGCCTGCGACACAAAGGTGACCGAGGTTTTTAACGCACCGCCGAATGCGCCGAACATGGGACGGTAATGCACGGGCTGCGGTGTCGGGATGGAAGCGTTGGGATCGCCCATGGCCGCTGCCGCTATCATGCCACCCTTGAGTATCAATGCAGGCTTGACACCGAAAAAAGCTGGCTTCCACAGCACCAGGTCGGCCAATTTGCCGGTTTCTATCGAGCCGACCACATGGCTGATGCCGTGCGTAATCGCCGGGTTGATGGTGTATTTGGCCAGATAGCGTTTGACGCGAAAGTTGTCATTGTGCGCCCCATCGCCGGGTAGTGCGCCGCGTTGCATTTTCATTTTATGCGCGGTTTGCCAGGTGCGGATAATGACTTCGCCCACGCGGCCCATCGCCTGCGAATCGGATGACATCATGGAAAAAGCACCGAGGTCATGCAAAATATCCTCGGCAGCGATGGTTTCGCGCCGGATGCGGCTTTCCGCAAAAGCAATATCTTCGGCGATGGCTGGATCAAGATGGTGGCACACCATCAACATATCGAGATGCTCGGCCAGGGTATTGACTGTATAGGGCCGTGTCGGATTGGTAGAAGAGGGTAGTACATTGGCGCAGCCCACAGCGCGGATAATATCTGGTGCATGGCCCCCGCCCGCGCCTTCGGTGTGATAAGTGTGTATGGTGCGGCCCTTGAAAGCCGCCAGCGTGGTTTCGACAAAGCCTGATTCATTGAGCGTGTCGGTATGGATAGCAACTTGCACATCCATCTCGTCTGCGACTGTCAGGCAATTATCTATTGCTGCCGGGGTGGTGCCCCAATCCTCATGCAGCTTGAGGCCGATGGCTCCCGCGTACACCTGTTCGTGCAGCGGCTCAGGCAGGCTGACGTTGCCCTTGCCGAGAAAACCCAGATTCATGGCAAATGCCTCTGCCGCTTGCAGCATGCTGTGGATATGCCACGGACCTGGAGTGCAGGTGGTGGCAAAAGTACCAGTGGCCGGGC
>JAUSKS010000028.1 GCA_030646595.1 Gallionellaceae bacterium
ACATCCTTCCAGTACTGTGCTGGTCACTGTCAAGGGTGATTCCATGATAGATGCGGGCATCATGCCGGGCGATACGGTGGTGGTGGAAAAGCACAGTCACGCGAGGGCAGGAGAAATGGTTATTGCCATCGTGGACAATGAATTTACGCTCAAAACACTGGGCAACGAAAAGGGAAAGTTTGTATTGCTTCCTGCCAATCCGGCTTATCCCGTGATTCGTCCCAAGGGGGATCTGGAAATTTTTGGTGTGGTGGTAGGGCAGTTTCGCAAATATCGCTAACTTACTATCAATATCAGGTTGCACAAATCATGGGGAAACGCTTCACTATGGAGTGCGGCCTGCGTGTGTTGTTGGGGCTTCAGCCCCTTACAACCACGGCGTACTCCTTGCGGGTGAACATGTCGCCGCTTTGAAAGCGCAGACATGTCTGCGCACTCCATATTAAACCCCTATATTGGCTCAGTTTTGAATTGCAATGGCCCTGTACCGCTAAAACGATCCAGCAGCAGATAAATTACCGGCGTGATAAAAAGTGTGATGGCTTGTGAAACCAGCAGCCCGCCGACTATCGCCACGCCCAGTGGTTGGCGCAGCTCGGCTCCGGCACCCCAGCCAAAGGCAATCGGCAGCGCACCCATCAAGGCGGCCAGGGTGGTCATCATGATGGGCCGGAAGCGCAGCAGACAGGCGGTGCGTATGGCCTGGTGCGGCGGCATGCCCTGGTTGCGCTGCGCATCCAGCGCGAAATCTATCATCATGATGGCGTTTTTCTTGACGATGCCGATCAACATCAGGATACCTATCGTGGCAATCAGGGTCAGTTCAAAACCAAAAATGCGCAAGGCCAGCAATGCGCCCACCGCCGCCGAAGGCAAGCCGACCAGTATGGTAATGGGATGAATAAAACTTTCGTAGAGCACACCGAGCAGGATGTATACCACAGTGAGTGCCAGCACCAGCAAGATCACCTGGCTATCCTGTGAAGTCTGGAACACAGCGGCATCGCCCGCATAAGAGGTAATGATGCTGGGCGGAAAATGCAGTGCTGCTTTAAGCTGGTCAATTTTGGCACTGGCTGTGCCCAATGGCACATCGGGCGCGAGGTTGAACGATATGGTAATGGCCTGTAGTTGCCCCTGGTGATGAACTGAAATCGGCCCGGCAGCGCGGCGCACCGTGGCTATGCTCAATAGCGGCACCAGTGCGCCGGTTTTACTGCGCACATATATTTTGCTTAAATCGCTTTCGTCTTGCTGGCCAGAATGGGCATCCTGCAGAATGACCGAGTAGCTGTTGCTGCTGGTGTAAATGGTGGAAACCTGGCGGTCGCCGTAAGCGCTGTACAGCGCGGTGCGAATATCCTGTATCTGTACGCCGGCTTCGTTGGCGCGATCACGATTGATCTCCACCACAGCTTGCAAACCTTTCAGTTGCGAGTCACTGGTCACATCGCGGAAGATGGATTCTTCCCGCATTTTCGTTTGCAACTGTTCAGACCAATCCGTTAATTCATCCGCACGCACACTTTGCAAAACATACTGAAACCGGCTTTTGCTTTGCCTGCCGCCCAGCCGCAAATTTTGCACCGGCGTCAAATAAACCGACAGCCCCGCTATACCGCTGACCTTGCGCCGTAATTGCTCCAGCACCGCATCCATGGGGCTGCGCATATTGCGCGGCTTCAAGCCAATAAACATATTGCCGGTGTTGCCGCTGCTGACTCTTGAGGTGACGGTTTCCACGTTAGCATCATTACGAATAATTTCGGCAGCGCTTTTGACCAATGCCACCATGGTGGGATAGGACACATCCTGCGGCCCTTCCAGGGTGACGCTGATCTGGCCGATGTCTTCATTGGGGAAAAATCCTTTGGGGATGGTGGCGAACAACAAGGCGGTAATAGCAAAAGTGGCGAAGGCAACTGCCACCAAGGTCTTGTTATGACGCAAGCACCAGTCCAGTACACGAGTATATGACGCCAGCACCGCCTGAAATAATTTTTCAAAAGCGCGGCTCAGCCAGTTGCTGTTTTCCTGCGCCTCGTGGCGCAGATAGCGGCTGCACAACATAGGCACCAGGGTCAGCGAAACCAGCGCCGAGATCAGCACTGCCAGCGTGACCACCGCGGCGAATTCGTGGAACATCAGGCCGATTACGCCCGGCATGAAAAATATTGGAATGAATACTGCAACCAGCGAAATGGAAATCGAAATAATGGTGAAGCCCACTTCGCGTGAGCCTTTAAGTGCAGCGGCCAGCGGTTCCATGCCTTTTTCCATATGGCGCACGATATTCTCCAGCACCACAATGGCGTCATCTACCACCAGCCCGACTGCGATGGTAATGGCCATCAACGAAATATTGTTCAGGCTGTAGCCCAGCCAATACATTAGCGCGCAACATCCTATCAATGACGTCGGCAATGACAACACCGGGATCAGTGTGGCAGAAAGCCGTTTGAGGAACAGAAAAATTACCAGCACGACCAGCGCAATGGTTAACAGTAAAGTAAATTTCACATCTGAAATTGCATTGCGGATGGACACTGAGCGGTCATTAAATATTTTGACCTCCACCGAAGCCGGCATTTGCGCTTTGAATTGCGGCAAGGTTGCTTTCACTGCATTCACCACTGCCACGGTATTCGCATTGGGTTGGCGCTGCACCGCCAGCACAATGGCCGGTTCGCCATTGGCCCAGCTGCCGCTCTTGGTGGATTCCACGCTATCTTCTACAGTGGCAACATCTTGCAAACGCGTGGATAGGCCATCACGGCTGCTGATGACCAGATTGCCAAAGGCCGCTGCATTACGCAATTGCTGATTGGCTTGCAAAACCAGGCTCTGGCGCGGCCCGTCCAGTACGCCCAGCGGACTATTGGCATTGGCAGCACGGACAGCGGCAGCCACTTCATCCATGGTCATGTTGCGCGCAGCCAGTTCGTCCGGTTTGGCCTTGATACGTACGGCATAGCGGCGCTGGCCAAATACCAATACCTGCGCCACGCCATTTATGGTGGAAAGGGAAGGTGAAATCAGGTTCTCTGCATAATCATTCAGTTCGGCTAATGAAATGGATGGTGAGGTTAGGGCCAGCAATAACACGGGCGCGTCAGCTGGATTCACTTTGCGATAAGCGGGCAATGCAGTCATTTCCACGGGCAAGCCGCGCTGGGCGCGCAATAAGGCCGCCTGTACATCTACTGCAGCAGCGTCTATGTCGCGTTCCGGGGTAAATTCCAAGATGATGGAAGTATTGCCCAAGGTGTTGCTGGAACTGATGGTGGCGAGACCCGCTATGGTCGAAAATTGTTTTTCCAGCGGCGTGGCAACCGAAGCCGCCATGGTTTCAGGGCTGGCACCGGGAAGCGAGGCAGTAACATTGATAATGGGTGTGTTGTAGCTGGGTAATGCCGCAATGGGCAGCTTGGTATACGCGAAAATGCCGACCACGACGATGGCACTGGAGAGCAGCACAGTCATGATAGGGCGGCGGATGCACAGCTCGGAAATATTCACGATGCGTTTGGCTTGTGTTTGTCCTTGACCGGGGAATTTTGCTTTTCATTATCCGGCGACGCAGCTTGCGCCTCTTTCACCTTGGCACCAGGACGCAAATTTTGCGTGCCTTCCATGACCACTGGCGTACCTTCATCCAGTCCGGTCACAGCAGTCTGTCCATCATCCATGGCCGTGACCTGGACTTTCTGGATTTGCACCGTGCTGTCCGGCTGCACCACGTAAACAAATTGATCGGATGGGCCGGTGATGACGGCCTGGCTGGGCACTACTATGGCGTCTGACAGCGTGCGCGAAGTCAAGCTCACATTAACAAATGCCCCCGGCCATAATTTGTGATCGCGGTTGGTGAACTGCGCCTTCATGCGTATGGTGCCGCTTTGCTGATCGGCGCTGTTATCAATAAAAATCAGCTTGCCTTTTATGCTTTTGCCTTCGGGCAACTGGGCGATTATCGGCGCATCTCCTTTGGGATAGGTCGCGTTGATAAAGGCCAACTCGCGTTCCGGTACCGCAAAACTCACCGCGATTGGATTCAGTTGCGTGATAGTCAGCATGGCGCTGCCGCTGGCTTGTGCCAGACTGCCCGGATGCACGTTGATGGTACCAATACGGCCACTGATGCTGGCGGTAATGCGGTTATAGCTGAGCGCAATCTTGCTGGCCTCAATCGCAGCCTGGTCAGCACGCACGGTGCCGCGTAAAGACTCGACTTTATTGCGCGCAGTATCAACTGCCGCTTGTGACACAAAATTTTTGTCCAGCAATTGCAGATTACGCTGCAAAGCCGCTTCGGCATCCGCCTGGTCAGCCTGGTCGCGCACCAATTGCGCTTTGGCCTTGTCTACATTGGCCACCTCATTGCGGCTATCCAGCGTAAACAACAATTGTCCGGCGCTGACTTCCTGCCCTTCCTTGACATGGACGGCTTGCACAATCTGCTGGATTTGCGGACGGACATCCACAGTGTTGATAGCTATTACATAGCCATTGGCATTGACCGTAATGGGGATAGATTTTTTCTGGGCCAGCACAGTTTTAATAGTCTGGGTGGGGCCGTTACGCTGCTGCGCGGCGGGCTGAGACTTGCTTTGTGCAGCGTAGTAGCCGCCAGCCGCCATGATTAATATCGCGATCGCGATAATCCAGTGTTTAATAGTCAAACGCATATAAGTACTAAGGTATATGGGTGTCCATAAATAGAAGTTAGCAAGAGTAGGGCTATACCGGATTAGTTCCCGCTACCTTTCCAGCTTAGCATATCCAGCAGATGGCGTTCGGTACGGTATTACGACCAGAGGCACATGTTATACTGCGCATCCAAAATTGCAGCGCAACTTTGATATGTGTGAGGGCGAAGGAGGATGAAGAACGTGGAACAAGTACGCTTTAATATGGTGGAGCAGCAAATCCGGCCGTGGGATGTGCTGGATACGCGTGTGCTCGACCTGCTGGGCAAGATCAAGCGCGAGCACTTTGTACCTGCCACCAGCCGCGAACTGGCTTTTATGGATATGGAAATTCCATTGGCACCTGGCGCTTTGATGTGGCAACCGAAACTGGAAGCACGCGTGTTGCAGGAGTTGCATATCAAGCCGGGCGATCATGCGCTGGAAATCGGCAGTGGTAGCGGCTATCTGACGGCCTTGCTGGCAGGGCTTGCGGCACAGGTAAGCAGTATTGAAATCGTGCCTGAGTTGCATGCTTTCGCGGAAAAAAATCTGGCAGCACAACGCATAGACAATGTCAGCCTGGCGCTGGGTGATGGTGCTCGCGGCTGGACAGGGGTATATGATGTAATCGTGCTGACTGGTTCAGTGCCTGTACTGCCACCCGCTTTCCAGAAAAACCTGAAGCCGGGCGGGCGCTTATTTGCTATTGTCGGCGACGCGCCAGCAATGCAAGCCAAATTGATTACTGCTGTGGCACCGGGCAAGTTTGATAGCGTCACTCTATTTGAAACCAATATCGCGCCTTTACGCAATGCCTTGCAGCCCGAACGCTTTGTATTTTGAGGCGGGCAGACGCTGATTAAAAGTATGTATCCGCACACCAGGCTGATTATTTCGGGCAAAGCGTTTTTGCTCACGCTGGCTACTTTAAGCACTGCGCTTTCTGCAAATGCTACAGACTTGCTGGCAATCTATCATGCTGCGCAAGGCCAGGATGCTGTGTTTGCAGGCGCTCAAGCTGCTCAGCGCGCGGGCCAGGAAAAACTGCCGCAAGGTCGTTCCTCCTTGTTACCCAGCGTAAGCCTTAAAGCTGATAGCACTTATAATGACAACTCGATTCAATATCAGTCCATTCCTCCTGTTACCAGCAACAGCCAATATAACAGCCACGGTTATAGCGTGAATCTGGTGCAACCTCTTTTTCGCCAGCAAAACTGGTTAAGCTACACTGAAGCGCAATTACAAGTGGCACAAACTGATGCGCAATTCAAAAGCGCGCAACAGGATTTAATTTTGCGCGTGGCACAGGCTTATTTTGATGTGCTGATGGCACAAGACAGCGTACAGCTTACCCAGACACAGAAAACTGCCATCGCCGAACAACTGGAGCAGGCCAAGCGCAACTTTGAAGTCGGCAGCGCCACCATCACGGACACGCATGAAGCACAAGCACGTTACGACCTCGTGGTTTCGCAGGAAATCGCTGCACAAAGTAATTTGCAAATTAAAAAAAGTGCATTACAGCAATTAACCAACACAGTGCCCGGCCCGCTGCAAGCATTGAACCCGCAATTCAAACCCGAAACCGTACAACTGCCGGAGCTGGCACAACTGGTGGACATGGAAAAATGGGTAGATGCAGCGCAGCACAGCAATTTGCAACTGGCGGTAGCACAAGCGGCAGCGGAATTGGCGGACAAGGAAGTAGCGCGCAACCGTGGCGGTCATTACCCTACGCTGGATATCGTGGCTAGTTATTCCCAGAGTTATGGCAACACCAGCAGTCTGGGAGTACGCAATGACAATCTGGCATCTTCGGTTGGTGTGCAACTGAATATGCCACTCTATCAAGGTGGCGCAACCAACTCCAAGTGGCGTGAGGCGCAAGCCAACCGCGACCGCGCCCAGGCCGAACTGGAAAATATACGGCGCACGATAGCGCTGCAAACACGTCAGGCTTATCTGGGCGTAGTGAACGGCATTGCCCAGGTGCAGGCGTTGCAGCAGGCAATGACCTCGGGCCAAAGTTTATTGGAAGCCAGCAAACTGGGGCAGGAAGTAGGGGTGCGCACCAACCTTGACGTGCTGAATGCCCAGCAACAACTTTATTCCACACAACGCGATTTATATCAGGCGGAATATAATTATCTGCTCAGCCAATTGCAGTTAAAAGCCGCCATTGGTACTTTGGCAGAAGCGGATCTGGTCAAGGTTAATCAGGCGCTGCATTAGCCTTCAAACATTCTTGCAACGAAACTTCCCAGTCCGGCAATTGAATGCCAAATTGCTTCAGTAATTTGGCATTTGACATCACCGAATACATAGGCCGTTTTGCTGGCGTAGGAAACTCTGCGCTGGTAATCGCGCGCAAAATCGGTGGCGGTTGAATATTATCAAATAGACCACATCGGGCAGCCGCTTGTGCAAAACCAAACCATGAAGTTTGCCCTTGGGCAGTAAGATGATAAATTCCATTCAGATTTTTTTGGTCAGAACGGCTTAAATACAAACCAATGATGCGCGCTGTTGTGTGTGCAATCTCGCGGCTCCAGGTAGGCGCACCCAGTTGGTCATTCACTATGGTGAGCTCTGGCTTCTGTCCACCCAAACGCTTTATCGTCGTCAAAAAATTCTTGCGCTGCGCATCGTATACCCAACTGGTGCGAAAAATTAAATAGCGCGCAGCCTGTGCAGCTATCGCCCGCTCTCCTGCCAGCTTGGTGTGGCCGTAGACATTCAATGGTTGGGGCGTATCTTGTTCCACATAAGGCGTACGCTTGCTGCCATCGAATACATAATCGGTGGAGTAATGCACCAGCAACGCATCTAATTTTTTGGCTTCTTGTGCCAATATGCCGGGGGCAGTACCGTTAATTGTCAGTGCCAGATCTGGCTCGGATTCTGCCTTATCCACCGCAGTGTGCGCGGCTGCATTAACAATGACATCGGGCTGCAATTTTCTGATTTTTTCGCGCATGCTTTCCGGCACAGATAAATCACAGTCATGCCTGTCATACGCGATCACTTCACCCAGCGGAGCAAGCGCAGTATGCAACTCGCTGCCAACCTGGCCATTTTTGCCCAAGAGTAAAATTTTCATGGCTACGCATTCTTAAGGAAATAATTCAGCCTGGGCAAACGGCACGCCCTCTTGGTCCTTTTTAGACAAGGCGGGAATGCGCCCATCGAGATGCCAATCAATCGCCAGATCAGCATCATTCCACAATACCGAGCGCTCATATTCAGGTGCCCAATAGTCGGTGGTCTTGTACAGAAACTCCGCCTGTTCGCTCAGCACGACAAAGCCGTGGGCAAATCCTTCTGGCACCCATAACATGCGTTTATTTTCGGCTGAAAGTATGACTCCTTGCCAGCGCCCAAAAGTAGGCGAAGAACGACGTATATCCACTGCTACATCGAGCACTTCGCCCGCCACCACCCGTACCAGCTTGCCCTGTGCTTGCTTGATTTGATAATGCAGTCCGCGCAAAACATTCTGCACCGAACGGGAATGATTGTCCTGTACGAAATTGACAGATCGCCCAATTAAATTGGCAAAGGCTTTTTGATTGAAACTCTCGAAAAAAAAGCCGCGCTCATCACCAAATACTTTGGGCTCGATAATCAATAAATCAGGTATGGCGGTTGGGATAGCTCGCATATTAAATAACTTCTTTAAGCAAGCCCAGCAAATATTGCCCATAACCATTTTTTACCAGTGGCTGGGCCAGTTTTTCTATTTGCCCGGCATTGATATAACCACGCCGATAAGCGATTTCTTCCGGACACGCAATTTTGAGGCCTTGGCGTTTTTCCAAAGTCTGGATAAAGAGCGAGGCTTCCAGCAAGGAATCATGTGTACCGGTATCCAGCCAGGCATAACCACGCCCCATCACTTGCACATCCAGTTTTCCGCTATCGAGGTAAATCTGGTTGACCGTGGTAATTTCCAGTTCGCCGCGCGCCGAAGGTTTAATGGATTTGGCAATTTCTACAACGTGATTATCGTAAAAATATAAACCGGTCACAGCGTAATTAGATTTAGGTTGCTTGGGTTTTTCTTCCAGGCTAATGGCGCGCCCACCCTTGTCGAATTCTACGACTCCATAACGCTCCGGATCTTGCACATGGTAAGCAAATACCGTCCCACCCGCAGGCTTGATCACGGCTGCTGAGAGAATTTTTTCAAAGTTGCTGCCATAAAAAATATTGTCCCCCAGCACTAATGAACAAGCATCCTTACCAATAAAAGATTCCCCAATAATAAACGCCTGCGCCAAACCGTCCGGTGAAGGCTGCACGGCATAGGAAAAATTTATGCCCCACTGCGCACCATCGCCCAGTAGTTGTTCAAAACGCGGCGTATCCTGCGGTGTAGAAATTATCAGAATGTCGCGTATCCCGGCCAGCATCAACGTAGCCAGCGGATAATAAATCATTGGCTTGTCATAGATCGGCAACAGCTGTTTGGAAATGGGCTGAGTCACCGGATAAAGCCGGGTGCCAGAACCGCCAGCTAAGATGATACCTTTTGTCATGATATTTTCCTGTCACTGTAATTTTGTTCTATCCAATTCTGATACTCGCCGCTGATCACCGCGTCTACCCAGGCCGTGTTGGCCAGATACCATTGCACTGTTTTGCGCAGCCCGGTGTCAAATGTTTCCAGCGGTTTCCAACCCAGCTCACGCGCAATTTTGCTGGCATCGATAGCAT
Source organism: Gallionellaceae bacterium (assembly GCA_030646595.1). Taxonomy (GTDB): domain Bacteria; phylum Pseudomonadota; class Gammaproteobacteria; order Burkholderiales; family Gallionellaceae; genus Nitrotoga. Next base: position 9,408 of record JAUSKS010000028.1, read on the forward strand.
AACGACGATCATGGCCAGGGCGGTCGGGAACGTAAGTAATCAGCGAGGCATACGGTTCGTCTTGTGGGCGCAATTCATCGAGCAATGCGCATATAGCCTGCACCACTTGCAGATTGGTTTTTTCATTCCAGCCACCGATGTTGTAAACCTCGCCTACCTGACCACGCTCCAGCACCAGGCGCAAGGCGCGGGCATGGTCTTCCACATACAGCCAGTCGCGGATGTTGTCGCCCTTGCCATAAATCGGTAGTGGTTTTTTATTGACCGCATTCAAGATCACCAGCGGAATAAGTTTTTCTGGAAAATGATAAGGACCATAGTTATTGGAACAGTTGGTGGTCACCACTGGCAGTCCGTAAGTGTGATGCCAGGCGCGCACCAGGTGATCCGCCGCTGCTTTACTGGCAGAGTAAGGCGAATTCGGTTGATAGGCAGTGTCTTCAGTAAAAAATCCGGTATCGCCCAGGCTGCCATATACTTCATCAGTAGAAATATGGTGGAAACGAAAAACATTTTTGCGTGGCGCAGCCAGCCCGCTCCAATATACGCGCGCCGCTTCGAGCAAGGTATAAGTGCCGACTATATTGGTTTCGATAAAAGTGGCTGGGCCGCTGATGGAGCGGTCAACATGAGATTCCGCCGCCAGATGCATCACTGCGTCCGGCTGATATTCATGAAACAGGCGGTTGATTGCGACAGCATCGCAAATATCTACATGCTCGAAACGGTAGCGCGGGTGATTGGCCACTTCTATCAGGGATTGCAAATTACCGGCATAGGTCAGCTTGTCTACATTGATTACCGTCGCTGTGCTGTCCGCGATTAATTGGCGCACCAGGGTGGAACCAATAAAGCCTGCGCCGCCGGTAACGAGAATTGTTTGGCCAAGAATTTTGTTCATCAGATTTTTATCTGCCGGGCCAGCGTGTGTTTAATTAGATTAGTGGTCGATGCGTCATGCGCATGCGTTTGTTTATTTTGTAACTCTGGCAATAATTTATCGGCCAGTTGTTTGCCCAGTTCTACGCCCCACTGATCGAATGGGTTGATGTTCCAAACTACACTTTGTACAAACACCTTGTGCTCATACAAGGCGATCAGCATGCCCAGGGTATAGGGGTCCAGCATATCGAACAACAGCGTATTGCTGGAATGATTACCGGGAAATATTTTGTACGGCAGCAAGGCTTCCAATTGCGTCCCCTGCAATCCTTGCGCCTCCAGTTCCGCGCGCGCCTCTGCCGCAGCTTTACCCAGCATCAAGGCCTCGCTCTGGGCAAAGCAATTAGCCAGCAACAAGGCATGGTGTTCTCCCAGCGGATTATGGCTGGCAATAGGTGCCAGGAAATCGACCGGTATGTGCTGTGTGCCTTGATGAATAAGTTGGTAGAAAGAATGCTGGCCATTGGTGCCGGGCTCACCCCATAGCACTATCTGCGTCGCGTAATCTATTTCTTGCCCTTCGCGATCAGCGCGCTTGCCATTGCTCTCCATTTCCAGTTGTTGCAAATAGGCGGGAAAATATTGCAGGTATTGATCGTAAGGCAGTATGGCCTGCGCGCTGGCCCCACAGAAATTGGTATGCCAGATACCCAGCAAACCCAAAATCACGGGCATGTTCTGTTGCAACGGGGCTTCCTGAAAATGGCGGTCCATGCTGTGCGCGCCTGCCAACATGCGTTCAAAATTATCCATGCCCAGGTATAGCGCGATGGGCAAGCCGGTGGCCGACCACATCGAGTAGCGCCCACCTACCCAATCCCACAGCTCAAACACATGATCCAGATCGATGCCGAAACGGGAAGCCGCAGCAGGATTAGCCGATACCGCTACAAAATGTTGGGCCACTGCATGCTCGCCTAAGCGCTTAACCAGCCAGGCCCGCGCGGAATGCGCATTAAGCAGCGTTTCCTGGGTGGTAAAAGTTTTTGAGCTGATGATAAAAAGCGTGGTGTCGACACTACACTGCTTCAATGTTTCGACCAAATCGGTAGCGTCCACATTGGAAACAAAATGCACGTTCAAGTTTACGTTGCCATACGGTTTGAGCGCAGAACATGCCATCCGCGGCCCTAATGCAGAACCGCCGATGCCGATATTTACAATATCGTGGAAAGGTTTGCCGCTGTAGCCACGCAATGTTCCGTGGCGCACCCCATCACAAAAGTCGCGCATGTGCTGGCGTACGCGCAGCACATCCGGCATGACATCTTTGCCATCCATATACACCACTTGCCCAGAAGGCGCGCGTAGTGCGGTATGTAAGGCCGCACGCTGTTCGCTGCTGTTGATTTTGTCACCGCTGAACAAACGAGTTACCCAATCTTCCAGCTTGGCCTGACGGCCCAGATTTAATAGGAGGGCAAAGGTTTCTTCGGTAATAAGATTTTTCGAGTAATCCAGTAACAGGCCAGGTAACTGCAAAGTAAATTTATCGAAGCGAGCGGGATCACCGTGGAACATATCGCGCAAGCTGCGCTGGGAAATAGCGGATTGATGGGCTGTTAATGCACGCCAGGCGGGAGAGGAAATTAAGTTTGACATGATTACTACAACTCATCGCCCTCAGGTTTATCAACTACAAGGTTAAACGCTGGAAATCCAAGCAGCTCCTAGCCGCCTTGTTTCAGATTTGTCGGCACATCAGGCCGTGCCTATTTACAGCCTTGCATCAATTTCTGCTTCAGCAGCCACCCAATCACTCAGCGCATCTCCGCCATGAAAACCACGTTTCTCCGCGCGCAAATAGGCCGCGGCAGCGATCATTTTGTAACGCTCTTCAGCAGTAATCTGCATTTTGTTCGAAGCCGCTGTAGCCGCCTTTGGCAGACGTTTTTTGGCTGATGGCGTTTTAACTGCAGGTTTTGTAGCCGCTGGTGTTGTTTTGACTGCTGGCTTCTTAATGGTGGCAGGTGTCGCGCGTGCTTTTTTGGCTAACGGCTTTTTAGCCGCAATAGCGGTAGCAGTGCGAGAAGTTGTTTTGCTGGAAATACTTTGTGAAATGGCCATGATCTCTCCTTTCATAAGTTAGCATGTCGCTCATCATGCTGGAACTAGCATAATACCTGCCAGTGGCGGTAATTGTATCTCGGCAGAATAAGGTTGTCCCATCCAAGGTACAGCCTGGGCATGAATTTTACCGGCATTGCCCAGATTGCCGCCACCATAATAATATGAATCACTGTTAAAAACTTCCCGATAAGCGCCCGCTATCGGTAAACCGATGCGATAACCCCGACGCGGTACCGGGGTAAAATTACAAATAATAACCGCCATCTCGCCATTGCGCCCATGCCGCATAAAAGAGAGCAACGAATTTTCGGCGTCCTGACAATCTATCCAGGAAAAACCACTGTGCTCAAAATCCTGTTCATACAACGCAGGCGAATTACAATAAAAATGATTAAGGTCACGCACCAAATTTTGCAGTTGGCGGTGCGGTGCCAGCTCCAGCTGCCACCATTCCAGCTCCCAGCCCGCGCGCCATTCCGGCCCCTGGCCAAATTCATTGCCCATGAAGTTAAGTTTTTTGCCGGGGCTGGTCATCTGGTAAACCAGCAACAACCGCAGGTTGGCAAATTTCTGCCAGGCATCGCCGGGCATGCGATCCAGCAACGAACCTTTACCATGCACCACCTCATCATGTGAAAAAGGCAGCACAAAATTTTCGGTGTAGGCATACAACTGGCTGAAGGTAAGCTGGTTGAGATAATAGCGGCGGTGTACCGGATCATGTTGCATAAAGCTGAGCGTGTCGTGCATCCAGCCCATATTCCACTTCATGGAAAATCCCAATCCGCCCACATACACCGGGCGCGACACAGCAGGCCAGGCGGTGGATTCTTCGGCCATGGTCAGCGCGCCGGGAAATAACTCATGCACCATGATATTCAGTTCGCGCAGGAAGGCGATGGCTTCCAGATTTTCCCGCCCACCATATTTATTCGGCAGCCATTCCCCTTCTTTGCGTGAATAATCGAGATAGAGCATGGAAGCAACTGCATCCACGCGCAGGCCATCAAAATGAAATTGTGACAGCCAGTAATGCGCGCTCGACAGCAAAAAACTTTTTACTTCGTTGCGCCCATAATTAAAAATATGTGTGCCCCAGTCCTGATGGAAACCCAGGCGCGGATCTTCATGTTCATACAGCGCAGTGCCGTCGAAGCGTGCCAGTGCAAATGCGTCCTGCGGAAAATGGGCGGGCACCCAGTCGAGCAGCACACCTATGCCCGCTTGATGACAGCTATCTACAAAATAACACAAGTCATCGGGCGCGCCGAAACGGCTGCTGGCAGCAAAATAGCCGGTCGTTTGATAGCCCCACGATTCGTCCAGTGGATGTTCAGACACCGGCATCAATTCCACATGGGTATAACCCATATCTTGAAGATAAGGGATCAGATGTTCCGCCAGTTGGCGGTAACTATAAAAACTGCCATCGGAATGACGTTTCCATGAACCGATATGGATTTCATAAATATTGAGCGGCGCATGCAGCCAGTCCCATTTACGGCGTTGCTCCAGCCATACCGCATCCTGCCATTCATGCGTGACCGGCAAAGCGGCGCAGGCGGCTGTGCCTGGGCGTAATTCATAGGCATTGGCATAAGGATCGGTTTTCAGCAGCAAGGCACCATTACGATTACGAATTTCGTATTTGTACAAGGTGCCCGCTTCTATATCGGGAATAAACACTTCCCATACGCCACTCGAACCATGCACCGACATGGGATGAGTACGCCCATCCCAGCGATTGAATTCTCCCACTACACTGACCCGTTCGGCATTCGGTGCCCATACGGCAAAACGAATTCCGGCCACACCATCTATCTGCATGGCATGGGAACCGAAAATGCGATAACCCTGATGCAGATTGCCTTCGTTAAACAGATGCAGATCAAAACTGGAAATTTGGGGAGCAAAGGCATAGGGGTCGTGCTTCAAACTGGCTGTGCCATTTTCCAGTGCCTGTACAAGATAGGGGTGAGTGGGTTCATTTCGGCCCCGCCATTCGAATAAACCTTCAGCATGGATACGTTGCAGCGGGACAGTGCCACTGCTCAGCTCAAGGCTGATTTCGCTGGCCCAGGGATTAAATATACGCACCACATAATCCTGCATTTCGTGGTGTAAGCCCAGATAATCATAAGGATG
>JAUSKS010000030.1 GCA_030646595.1 Gallionellaceae bacterium
CTTCGCATAATGTATATTATGTTAAATAGTAAATAAATAATGCAATCAAATAGAAATAAGCTTTACCTATAATCAAAACGAGCTTTCAACTCTGCCCTGTTTCAATAAATTCCAGCGCATTGTCATCTCTATCGCGGCAGAATAATGCGCGCCGTCCAGATTTGCTGAGAGTGTAAGCGATACCGGCCACTTTCAGTTCATGCACAAGGGCATCCAGATCATTCACCGCTAGCGCCACATGCCGGTCGCGCCCGCCATGAGCAGGGCGCTGCAAGCCATTTTCTGGATTAGGAAGCTGCATTAAGTGCAGCTGCTGGTTAGCACCTGTGTCATACCATGCGCCGGGATAGCCTAAATCGGGACGGGTCGGATTAAGCTTCAAGCCTAGCGTAGTTTCGTAAAAAAAACGGGCTTGTTCAAGATTAGAAACCAGAATAGAAACATGCAGCAATGCACTAATTTTAATCATTATTAATATTTTACCGGGGCTATTTTACCCGCTGCCAGTTTGGCGCGGCTACGCGCCTCATCCGTATCTTTCCCATTAGCCAGCGCGATCCCCATGCGGCGCTTGGCAAAGGACTCCGGCTTCCCAAACAGACGTAAATCGCTTTGCGGCACACGCAATGCTTCCTCCACGCCCGCGTAGGCGATACCCCGCTCTGCCAATTGGCCATAAATAACCGCACTGGCTCCCGGCTCACGCAAGGCGGTGTTCACTGGCAAGCCGAGAATGGCGCGGGCATGCAACTCGAATTCATTCTGCACCTGGCTACACAGCGTCACCATGCCGGTATCATGTGGCCGTGGGCTGACTTCGCTGAACCACACCTGATCACCCTTAACGAATAGCTCCACCCCGAAAATGCCTAAACCCCCCAGATTGTCAGTGATTTTTTGGGCAATTTCACGCGACCGCTGCAAAGCCTGCTCTGACATTATTTGCGGTTGCCAGCTTTCTACATAATCGCCATGTACTTGTATATGGCCAATAGGCTCGCAAAAGTGAGTTTCAATTTCACCCTGACTACCCATCGCGCGCACGGTAAGCTGGGTGATTTCATAATCGAAACGGATAAACCCCTCAACGATTACCCTACCCTGGTCAACCCGGCTACCGCTGGCCGCATAGTCCCATGCGGCGGACAGGTCTGCTACGCTGTCTACCTTGGATTGGCCTTTACCTGAAGACGACATGACCGGCTTGATAATGGCCGGATAACCGATGCCATCGTCTATCGCAGCGCGCATTTCGGCCAGGCTATTGGCGAATTTATAGAGCGAGGTCGGCAAGCCCAGTGTTTCTGCTGCCAGGCGACGTATGCCTTCGCGGTGCATGGTGAGTTGGGCAGCGCGAGCCGTGGGAATAACGCGCGCTAACCCTGCTTGTTCAATCTCGACCAGTGTGGCAGTGGCAATCGCTTCGATTTCCGGCACGATGATGTCAGGTTTTTCCTGTTCCACCAGCGCGCGCAGGGCAGCGCCATCGGCCATATTGATGACATGCGCGCGATGAGCTACCTGATGTCCAGGTGCATCGGCATATCGATCCACCGCTATGGTTTCCACACCCAGCCGTTGCAGGGCGATGATAACTTCCTTGCCCAATTCCCCGCTGCCTAGCAGCATGACTTTGGTAGCGGAAGGGCTAAGCGGAGTACCGATGGTTATAGGTTTTTTCATGGCTCACCAGTTATAGAGTCTATGATCTCGGTGGCGACTCTGGCCACAATGATGGAAAATCAAACGCAAGCTGGCGATGATGCCGGATAGACAGCAGATAAATAGTGACATTGATTTCAGTGTATAAAATCAGGTAATCCCCCATAAGGTATTCACGCAAAGCATCCGTTGCCCCCTTGGGCAATCTGGCAAGTTGGGCTAAAGCTTCAGCTGACTGTGGCGGATAATCCAAAAATTTTCGGCCAATACGAGGAAACTGGCGCAGGTCGGGAATGACACTGACCCGCAACTGCACGAGTAAATCGTCATAGGCAAAGTGCGCGTCGGCGCTGCTCAGGAAAGTCTCAATCTGGTCGATCTGGGCAAGAAAACTGTCGGTCAGTTCGACTTTCGTTATGCGTTCAGCCACCCTGCTTCGCCCCACCTGTTTTTATTTTTGTTTTGGCCTTGGCGGCAACCTGGCGGCGAGTTTGTAACTTGCCAATGGCAGTATCAGCATCCTGCGTACGGCCTGCGGCAATATCGACCAGACCACGACGTGCATCTTCAATCAACAGCAGGTGAATGCGCTCCCGTTCCAACTGATGGTAATAATCCAGTCGTTCCGAATTAATGAGTGCAACGTAACTCTCACCGTTTTTGGTAATAATTTTTTCTGCCCCGGCTTTGACCTGTTCCGCCAAATCAGAAAGATGGGCGCGTGCTTGCGAAAAGGGTACTACGTCTCTGGCCGATATTCCCATGATGACCTCCTTGACAGATATTGTACAATATTTTGCACATAATACAGCGAAGCCTCGTCACATGGCTAGTATTTGCCAAGCGTGATTTTCCCCGACAGCAAACTGGCTACCACGATCAAGGCCGCGCCTATGAATTCACGCATGCCCATTTGCTCACCCGCCAGCAAATATGCAGATACGGCGGCAAACACCAGTTCAGACAGAAATAAAATAATAGCCTGATTGGCGGGCAAATGGGTCAGGCCATATTGTACGGTCAGGCTGGTGGCACATAACACCAAACCCAACAGCCCTAGTAGTATCCATGCGTCAGCAGTAATGCCACGTATTTGCACTAGCACATTACCCTCATCAAATAATAGCAAGGCGGTAAACAGCACCGTACCTAACCAGACGCTGGCCGATTTAAAATTTACACTGAGATGCTGCACACGGCGCACGGTTACATTCAACAGGGCAAAACTCATTCCTGCGCCCATGCCTATCCATTCGGCGCGGTTTTGTGGCAGGGGCATGCCCTGCTCCGCGTTCCACAGCATGGCAAATGCACCGGCCAGCGACAGCGCAATAATGGCATAACCGTAACGATTTAATTTTTCACCCAGCAGCCAGTAGGATAATATGACTGTCCACAAGGGCGCGAGATAAAACAGCAACAACACCCGCATGATCTCGCCATCCAGCACGGCCAGCACATAACCCAGGTTGGTGCAGCCCGCAGCCAGCATCAATACCATGCCCCACCTGCCAGCCAGCCGCCACTCTCGCCATACCGGCCCGGCTACCATTAGCCCCAGCAGCAGCGCGATGGCATAACCTAGAAAGGTGGCCAGTTGGCCAGAAACCCCTGCGTTTTGCAGCACACGAAAGGGATACCACATCAGCCCCCACACCAATGCGCCACTTAATATGCCCAACACGGATAAAATTTTTTGTTTTGATAGCACGGGCTACACCTTTAAATACATGGCGACAGAAATTGTAGCGAGCAAGCTGACATTGGGGAAGCCCGGAACGCAGGCACCGGAGTGTACATGGAAGTACATGAGGATGCCGAGTACCGCGCGACCCCAATGTCAGCTTGCGCAGTAGATTTATGTCGTCATGTATAATTCGCTAATGAATCCAGACCTTGACCGACTGCAACCCTACCCCTTCCAGAAACTGGCCGATTTATTCAGCACTGTCACGCCT
>JAUSKS010000034.1 GCA_030646595.1 Gallionellaceae bacterium
TCGCCCCTTAATTTGGCTGCACACCGTCTCCGTCGGCGAAACCCGTGCCGTCGCCAGCTTGATAGCCGCGCTGCGAGAAAAATATCCCGCACATCAATTGCTGCTCACTCATACCACGCCTACAGGCCGCGCCACCAGTGAACAGCTGTATGGGAACGATGTGCTGCGAGTTTATTTACCCTATGACTACCCCTTTGCAGTGCAGCGTTTTCTGCGGCATTTCCGTCCGCGCATCGGCATCCTGCTGGAAACAGAAATCTGGTTTAATCTGATACACCTGTGCCATGCGCAAAATACCCCCTTACTACTGCTCAACGCACGGCTCTCCAATAAATCCGCTACCCGTTATGGCTATTTCCCCAGGCTGACTCAATCAGGGTTGCGTGAGTTAAGCGTGATTGCCGCGCAACATGAATCCGATGCCGCCCGCCTGCTGGCCTTGGGTGCAAAAGAGGTGAGCGTGATGGGGAATTTAAAATTCGACATTGCTGCGCCATTGCCCATGCTGGAATTGGGTAAGCAATTGCGTACCCGGTTTGGGCGAGAGCGCCCCATTTTTCTGGCAGCCAGCACTCGTGCCGGAGAAGAAGCGCTGCTGTTAGCGGCCATTCAGCAACTGCAAATTCCAAACTTGCTTACCCTCATCGTCCCGCGCCATCCGCAGCGTTTCGACCAAGTGGCCGCTTTGCTCACGCAACACGGCATTCGTTTTCAGCGCCGCAGCGAAAATCGCGCAGTCGACGCTGAGACGCAGGTGGTGCTGGGTGACAGCATGGGAGAAATGTTTGCCTATTATGCAGCCTGTGATGTAGCCTTTATTGGCGGAAGTTTGCTGCCCTTGGGCGGACAAAATCTCATTGAAGCTTGTGCCTTGGGCAAGCCGGTGATTATCGGCGCGCATACTTTTAATTTTACCCAGGCCAGCCAGATGGCCATAAGCAGCGGTGCAGCGGTGCGCGTGCAAAATGTTGCTGAGCTTGCCCAGGCCATACAAAATTTATTCGCCAACCCCGCCCAGGCAGCAGAAATGGGCCGCGCAGGGTTGCGCTTTGTAGGCAACCACGGTGGGGCAACTGCGCAAGCGTTGAAGCACATAGGCCAATTCCTGGCATAGTATTTGGCCGTAGTTTTGGTAGTATAAGCTCCGCGTTTTTAATCCGCAGGCTTTTAGTCCGGAGCAAGAGGTGTCAGGTATAATCGGCGACACCATAAAATTATATGATGTCGCTAAAATAACTTGGAAACACAATGCCAGATAAATTAAATAAACAAGAAATTTCCATGTTGCGCGAGGAATTGGAAATGCTGATGAGCGAACGCACCGGCTTGTTGAAAGTGGTGGGTGCTGCTGCTGTGTTGGTGGCCAATACCGATGGACGTGATTTGCCACCTGAAGCAGCCGAGGCTGCGGAGATGTTGTCCACCTTGGTGAATGAGTTGGCTGAAGAAACCTTGAATGATGCGCTGGAAAGTGTGCATGCGAAAGTTGGCGCAGAAGACTTGTGACCAGAGGCCTTGTCTCGGCAGGGAGCTAATATGAGCGTGGCGGAAAAAACAGGGTTGATATTGACGGGTGGCGGTGCGCGCGCTGCGTATCAGGTAGGTGTGCTCAAGGCGATTGCCGAATTTTTGCCGCGCCGTTCTGCCAACCCCTTTCCAATTATTTGCGGCACTTCAGCGGGGGCGTTTAACGCAGTCACCCTGGCCGTCAATGCCCAGCAATTCCGCAAGGGCGTGAAATATCTGGACAATGTGTGGAGAAATTTCCAGGTGCAGCATGTTTATCGCTGTGATTTTATCGGTGTGGTCAGTAACAGCGCACGCTGGTTTGCCGGGCTGATTTTAAGCTCCATGGGCAGCAATAAATTAAGCCAGGTGTCATTGCTGGATAACACACCTTTGGCGGAAATGTTGGACCGTGCTTTGCCGTGCGACAAAATCCAGGAAAGCATCGATGCGGGTTTGCTCTACGCACTGAGCATTACTGCCTCAGGTTACGGCTCTGGCCATTCAGTAAATTTTTATCAGAGTGCCGAAGGTGTCCAGCCGTGGAAGCGGGCGCGCCGCATGGGCGTTGCCACCAAAATTGAAGCCCACCATTTATTGGCGTCATCGGCCATTCCCTTTGTTTTTCGTGCGGTCCATATTAACCGCGAATATTTTGGTGATGGTTCCATGCGCCAGGTTGCACCTATCAGCCCGGCCTTGCATCTGGGTGCGACCCGTGTGCTGGTTATCGGCACGGCACAGGCCGAGGAGCTACAACCCAATCGTAGCCAAATTGATGACTATCCTTCGTTAGCGAGAATTGCCGGCCACGCGCTGGACAGCATTTTTCTGGACAGCCTGGAAGTCGATATCGAGCGCTTGCAGCGCATCAATAATACCGTCAGTCTGGTTCCGCCCGAAGTGCGGCAGCGCATGAAGTTGCACAAAATCGAAGTGCTGGTACTCTCGCCCAGCGAATCCATCGAAAAAATAGCCGGACGTTATGCAGCCAATTTACCCTGGACCATACGCTTCCTGCTGCGTGGTTTGGGTGCCATGCGGCGTAGCGGAGCCAACCTGGTCAGTTATTTGCTGTTCGACAAGGAATTTTGCCGCACCCTGATTGATCTGGGTTATCAAGACACATTGAAACAGAAAAAAGAAATCATGGCGTTTTTGAATGTGCCTGAAATGGATCAGCGCAAGAAAATAGCGAAAAGCTAGAGGCACTCTAGACAGTGAACCCTTCCCTGGTCAAAACGCAAACACGCTTCTTTGCGTTGTTGCGCTTGCTGGTCAACGGCGATTTCTATTCCGGCCCACAATTGGCGCAACGACTGGGCATCTCGCGCGCCAGTGTCAGCAATGCTTTGCAGCAGGCAGAAGATTACGGTTTGAAACTGTATCGTGTGCGCGGACGCGGCTACTGCCTCAGCAATCCCCCGCAATGGCTGGATGCCGCACTGATCATTCACCATCTGGGCCACCAGGCCCGACAATTCAACCTGGAAATTATAGATAGCGCCTCCTCCACCAATACCTTGCTGTTACAACGCGCAGCGCAGGGTGCACCCAGCGGCAGTGTACTGGCGGTGGAATGGCAAAGCGGGGGGCGCGGACGATTAGGGCGGGCCTGGCACAGCAGCCTGGGCAATGCGCTGACTTTTTCTTTGCTATGGCGCTTCGAACGCGGCTTATCTTCGCTCTCAGGCCTGAGTCTGGCGGTGGGAGTGGCACTGATACGTGTGTTATCTGCCTTGGGCATACACAGTGCGCAGCTCAAATGGCCGAATGATGTGCTGGGCACAAGCGGCAAGCTGGCAGGAATTTTAATCGAAGCCCAAGGCGATATGCTGGGCCCCAGCGCAGTGGTGATCGGCGTGGGGCTTAATCTGTTCATGCCGCCCGCGCTGCAATCTCAAATTGATCAACCAGTAAGCAGCGTGGCGGATATGATGGATGGCAAAGCAATGCCGAAGCGCAATTATTTATTGGCCTTGATCTTGCTGGAGCTGCAAAAAATATTGCACACTTTTGTGGCGCAAGGCTTTAGCGCGTTGCGCACGGAATGGGAAAGCCACCATGCTTTGCAACAACAAGCCGTGCAATTATTATTGCCAGATGGCAGCAGCATCGAAGGTGTGGCACAGGGAACAAACCAAGACGGGGCCCTCGTTCTGGAAACAACATCAGGCACACATATTTTTCATGCGGGCGAGGTCAGCCTGCGACCAAGATGAAAATCTTATTGATAGATGCCGGCAACAGCCGCATTAAATGGGCTCTGGCAGAAAACCGCGTATGGTCGCAGCAAGGCGTGGTAGAAAACGCACGGGTAACAACACTGCGCACAATTTTTTCCGAATTGCCTGCGCCGCACAAAATTGTAGTCTCCAATGTTGCAGGCCAGGAAATGGCACAACAATTACAGATGGCGTGTGCAACATGGCCGTTACCGCTGGAATTCATAACCGCACATGCCGAGAAATGTGGTATACGCAATAGCTACCAGCAAGCCCAACAGCTTGGCAGCGACCGCTGGGCGGCGCTTATCGCAGCGTGGCAGCAAGAGCACACCACCTGCCTGGTAATAAATTGCGGTACGGCAACCACCATAGACGCCTTGTCTGCCCAAGGTGAATTTCTGGGCGGGCTGATCTTGCCTGGCGTGGACATGATGCAGCGCAGTATTGCGGCAGGAGTGGTGCAGGCCACAACAGCATCGGGTGCTTGGCAGGCGTTTCCACGTAACACGGCAGATGCCTTATTTACTGGTGCTATTCAGGCGACAGCAGGAGCCATTTGTTTGCAATTCGAGCGATTGTTAGCGCCTCAGGCCCGCTGTATCTTGAGTGGCGGTGCAGCGTATAAAATAGAGCCGCATCTTAATTTGCCGCTGGTTCGAGTAGATAATCTGGTATTACGCGGGCTGCAAATTATCGGGCAAGAACAAAAAATGGGGGCGTGATGAAGGGATTATTCTGGATACTGTTACTGGCCAATTTATTATTTTTTGCCTACATACAATGGGGCGCAGCATGGTTGCAGGGAAATAAAAATCTGCCGGAGCAACCACCGCTCAATGCGGGAAAAATAAAACTGCAAGCAGCCTCAGCCGTACTACCCACCGTACCCATGGCTACTCCCGCGCCTGCGCCTGTATCGCAAGTGTCCGCAGCAGTGGCGAGCACCTGTGTGGAATGGGGAGAATTTTCCGGCAACGACCTCAGCCGCGTCAGCGCCGTTTTGGATAGCCTGAATCTGGGCAACAAGCTGGCGCAACGGCACATTGAATATACCAGCGGCTATTGGGCCTATCTCCCGCCATCAAAAAAGCGGGCCGAAGTAGACAAAAAAATTGCGGCACTTAAAAAATATGGCGTCACCGATTACTTCATCGTGCAGGAACCCGGCAAATGGCACAACGCCATTTCACTAGGCGTATTCAAAACCGGCGAGGCGGCCCACAAATTTGTAGAAAGCGTCCACGCCAAAGGAATAAAAACAGCCTTGACCGGCGAGCGCATGAGCAAACTCAAATTCACAATATTCCAGCTAAAAAATTTGGACTCTGCCACCCTGCAAAAAATTACGGCGTTACAAAAAGAATTTGTGGGGAGTGAAGTGTCTTCTGGGGCATGTGAAGCGGTAACCCCGTAATCAGGGGTTAGCCTTTTTGCCCAAAGGGAGAAGAAGGCCGCCTTTCATAGGAAGGAATTGCCATGTTACGACGCGCACACTTTTTGAGATTCAAAGGAGTAAAATAAATGATTCAGATTATGCGGCAAGCTACTCCAGAATATACGGCGGTTTTGCCATCTACCTTACGTTAGAACGCAAGCCGATGCGGCCGCCTAAGAGTCCAATATGTGTAATCTGCGGAAGTCGCCCCGCGACTACTGATGAACACGTACCTCCAAGAGGATTTTTCAAGGGTATTGTTGGCCAATTTCGGACTGTCCCTGCTTGCAACATCTGCAACAATGGCAGCTCAGAGGACGATGAAGCTCTGCGCAATTACATTAGTGCCCAAATTGGAAAACAAACTATGGGTGCCAAGTATCTCTGGGAAATGGGCGCACACAAAAGCTTTTTGCGCAGTACTAAACTCCGTTCTGCGTTACTAAGCACAACACACGAAGTTGAGGTTGTAAATGAAGATGGCTCAACCACTACTCGTTTGGCTTTTGTCGTTCCGGTCAGCCTATATCAACGAGTCTTTGAGCGGGT
>JAUSKS010000040.1 GCA_030646595.1 Gallionellaceae bacterium
TCTACAGCGTCTTCAGTAGGTGGTTCACCAGGACGCAACATGCGATACAAGGCTACGCGCGCTGTCCACTGGTCGGTGGTCTCGTCCGCGCGCAAGGTTTGCGAAATATAAGCGCCTTGATCCAGATCATTGGTATACAGCGTATGGATTTTTTTCTCACCCGCTTCTATCAGCTTGGCCAACAGGGTTTCGGTGATCTCATCGTTGGCATTGGCAATAATTTCGCCACTGTCTTTATCCACGATGTTATGCGCGATCACGCGCCCGATCAGAAACTCTTCAGTTACCGCCAGCTTGTCTATGCCTGCTTCCTGAATCTCACGGATGTGACGCACGGTAATGCGCTTGCCGGACGCGACAATCAACTTGCCATTTTTGGCGACAATATCAAAGCGCGCCATTTCGCCACGCAAGCGCTCTGGCACAACCTCAAACTGGATGCCTTTTTTGCTGAGCTGAAAAGTGTCAAATTCAAAGAATCCAGCCAGTATTTGCTCCGGCGTAAAACCCAAAGCCTTTAATAATATGGTGACCGGCATTTTACGGCGACGGTCTATACGGAAATAAACATAATCCTAGGCGTCAAATTCAAAATCCAGCCAGGAACCGCGATAAGGAATGATGCGTGCAGAAAACAGCAGCTTGCCGGAGCTATGTGTTTTGCCGCGGTCATGCTCGAAAAATACGCCGGGCGAACGGTGCAATTGTGACACGATCACACGCTCTGTGCCGTTAATGACAAAGGAGCCGGTATGCGTCATCAGCGGGATTTCGCCCATGTACACTTCTTGTTCTTTTACTTCCTTAACCGTAGGCTTGGATGCTTCCTTATCCAGCAAGGTCAGACGCACGCGCGCGCGCAACGGCGAGGCATAGGTCAACCCGCGTTGCTGACATTCTTTCACATCAAACGGCGGCATCCCGAGGTTGTAGCTGACGTAGTCCAGCCGCGCATATTTATTATGGCTTTCAATCGGAAAAATCGAATGGAATGCAGCTTGCAAGCCGTTGTTGATGCGTTCTTCAGGCGCTACATTGGCCTGTAGAAAATCACTGTAGGATTCGAGTTGCGTAGACAGCAAAAAAGGTATTGGCAAAGCACCAGTGCGCTTGGCAAAGCTTTTACGTATACGTTTTTTTTCAGTAAAAGAATAACTCATCATATCTCCACGGCTGAGGGAAAACAAAGTTTCAGTGAGGCTAACCTTCAGGTTATGCCGGAACTAAAAACAAGGGGACAACACCTGCTAAGCACTACTTCTTTAAGCGATCATTAAAGCGGCAAAAGGCTGACGGACCCCGTCAGCCTTTCTGCGTACGCAATGATTACTTGATTTCAGCAGTTGCGCCAGCTTCAAGCAGTTGCTTCAATATGCCATCAGCATCAGCTTTGTTCACGCCTTCCTTGATTGGTTTCGGTGCGCCGTCTACCAGGTCTTTAGCTTCTTTCAAGCCCAGACCAGTAATCGCACGGACGACTTTAATGACGTTAACTTTGCTTTCGCCCGCTGACTTCAGGATTACGGTAAATTCAGTTTGCTCAGCAGCAGCGGCAGCACCGCCACCAGCAGCCGGAGCAGCGACTGCTACAGCAGCAGCGGATACACCAAATTTTTCTTCCATTTCCTTGATCAGTGCGGACAACTCCAGCACAGTCATTTGTGCAATTGAATCCAGAACATTATTTGCAGCCATGTTGCTCTCCTAAATATTAAATATGATTACAGGTGATACGCGAATAAACCACACTACTTATCACGATTTTAAGCGGCAGCCGCTTCGGCTTCTTTCTTGTCGCGAATCGCAGCCAGGGTGCGCACAAATGTGCTGGTCGCAGCATTCATGGTGGCCATCAGTCGTGCGATCAATTCATTGCGGCTCGGAATCGCTGCCAGCACTTTGACTTCGTCCGCTGACATCACGGAACCACTCATGGCGCCCGCTTTGATCACCAGCTTGTCATTGGTCTTGGCAAATTCATGCACCACTTTCGCAGCAGCAACCGGATCGGCGCTAATGCTGTAAACCAGCGGGCCAACCATTTTTTCGGCCAATGCTGCGAACGGCGTACCTTCCACCGCACGACGCGCCAGCGTATTTTTCAATACGTGGAAATACACGCCTGAGTTACGGGCATTGGCCCGCAGCTTGGTAATGTCGCTGACTTCGATGCCGCGATACTCTGCCAGCACGATGGTTTGGGCCAGTGCCACTTGCGCACTGACTTCCGCGACCACCGCTTGCTTCTGTTGCAGATTTAGACTCAAAGTCTTCCTCCAATCTTAAATTGTTAACCACCGCATCCGGGCCAGTATAACTTGCCCAAAAGCACCATCTACGTGGGCTTCAGAGGACAGAAGACAGCAGACCGAGGACAGCAATCCCTCCTTCCACTATCCTCGATCAACTGAGGATTAAGTCCTTACGGACACCTACGGTCTTTGATAATCTGCTCATCATGCAGCAGTCCAAAGCTTGCAAGCAGCATGGTAATTCCATTAATTCATTTATCAATGTTTCAATCTTGCTCCCTCATCCCAACCCTTCTCCCGGTGGGAGAAGGGTTTTTCATCCCTCTCCCTTCGGGAGAGGGACAGAGGGTGAGGGAACAATCTGGCATTATTAAATTGAATAATGGAATAAGACCATGCCACAAATTTAGTAATATTTACGCAGCAACCAGGCTCGCCTGTTCAATGCGTATACCCACGCCCATGGTGCTCGAGACAGAAACTTTTCTCAGGAACACGCCTTTGGCAGCAGCCGGTCTGGCCTTATTCAAGGCCTCTACCAATGCCAGCAGGTTTTCGCGCAAGGCTTCTGGTGCGAATGAAGCACGCCCTATGGTGCATTGCACAATGCCGTTTTTGTCGGTGCGATATTGTACTTGACCCGCTTTAGCGTTCTTGACTGCGCCTGCCACGTCAGCAGAAACTGTTCCTACTTTAGGGTTAGGCATCAAACCACGCGGACCGAGTATCTGGCCCAATTGACCAACGATACGCATGGCATCCGGCGAAGCAATCACCACGTCAAAATCCATTTTTCCCGCCTTGATGCTTTCTGCGAGATCCTCAAAACCGACTACATCTGCACCCGCAGCCTTGGCTTCTTCAGCCTTGGCACCTTGGGCAAACACAGCCACGCGCACGGTTTTGCCCGTGCCTTTAGGCAGTACTACCGAGCCACGAATCAGCTGATCCGACTTGCGTGCGTCTATGCCCAGATTGATGGCGATGTCTATCGATTCGTCAAATTTAGCTTTGGCATTTTCTTTAGCCAGCGTCAGCGCTTCGTCCAGCGCGTACAACTTGTCGCGGTTAACTTTAGCCGCCATGCCCTTGTAGCGTTTAGAAATGTGTCCCATGTTATACCCCCTCCACAGTAATACCCATGCTGCGCGCGCTACCGGCTATGGTGCGCACTGCGGCATCCATATCCGCCGCCGTCAGGTCTGGCATTTTGGTGGTGGCAATGGCTTCTGCCTGCTTGCGCGTCAGCTTGCCTACTTTTTCACTGTGCGGTGTTTTGCTGCCCTTTTGTACGCCAGCAGCCTTCTTGATCAAAATGGTCGCAGGCGGCGTCTTCATGATGAAGGTGAAACTCTTGTCGGCAAAAGCCGTAATCACCACTGGAATAGGCAGGCCTGGTTCCATGCCCTGCGTCTGCGCATTAAATGCCTTGCAGAATTCCATGATGTTCAACCCGCGCTGACCCAATGCCGGGCCGATCGGCGGGCTGGGGTTTGCTTTGCCCGCAGGCACTTGCAACTTGATAAAACCAATAATTTTCTTTGCCACGTTACGACTCCTTGTTGTGGGTTAAACGCATACCGCACTTGCTCCGATACGCTCCCCGGTTAAATACAGTGATAAGTGACGGGTGATAGGTGAATAAACCGCTGCTCCCGTTACCTGTCACCTGTCACTCATCACGCTTTATGCTTTCTCAACTTGACCAAATTCCAATTCCACTGGCGTGGAGCGACCAAAAATGGTCACTGCTACGCGCAGTTTGTTTTTGTCGTAATTGACATTTTCCACTGAGCCATGAAAGTCGGTAAACGGGCCTTCTTTGACCCGCACTGCTTCGCCCACTTCGAACAAAACCTTGGGCTTGGGCTTTTCCACCCCGGCCTGCATTTGCTGCATGATGTTCTGCACTTCTTTTTCGCTGATGGGCGTAGGCGTCATGGCTGAGCCGCCCAGAAATCCAGTGACCTTGGGCGTACTCTTGACCAAATGCCAGCTCTCGTCGGTCATGTCCATTTCAACCAGCACATAACCAGGGAAAAACTTGCGTTCGCTGATGCTCTTCTGTCCGGATTTCAGCTCGACCACTTCTTCCACCGGCACCAGTATCTGGCCGAATTTATCTTCCATGCCAGCACGCTGAATACGCTCCAGCAAGGCACGCTGCACATTTTTCTCAAACTGAGAATAGGTATGAACCACATACCAGCGTTTGCTCATCATTCGCTCCGCCCCATCAGTTTGTTAATCACCAAAGCTAAACTGGCATCCACTGCAAACAAGAACAGCGCCATGACTACTGCAAACAACAATACCACCGCAGTAGTCTGTATCGTCTCTTTACGTGTCGGCCACACCACACGTTTGGCCTCATCCACTGATTCCGTACCGAAGGCGAACAGGCGCTTACCCGGTTCGGTAGTCCAAACTACGCCAGAAGCCAGCGCAAAGCCCAGCAATATTGAGGCGAGCTTGATTACCGCTGCACTTTCCTGCAACACGTAAAATCCAGCAATGCCTGCTACCACCAACAGAAACGCGACACCTAATTTAATTTTATCTGCCATGTATAACTGTCCGTTCCTGAAAAATTAACTGCTACTGGTTATCTGGCAGGCCAGGAGGGTTTCGAACCCCCAACCCTCGGTTTTGGAGACCGATACTCTACCAATTGAGCTACTGGCCTAAAATTCAGGATCGAGGATTGTGGATCGAGCGGTTTTTACTCAATCCTCGCTCCTCGATCCTCAATCCTGCTCCTCAATAACCTTAGCCACCACCCCCGCACCCACTGTCCGGCCGCCTTCACGTATCGCGAAGCGCAATCCCTCTTCCATCGCGACCGGCGCGATGAGGTTGACGGTGACGGAGACGTTGTCGCCCGGCATGACCATTTCAGTGCCCGCTGGCAGTTCAACCGCACCGGTGACGTCGGTGGTGCGGAAGTAGAATTGT
>JAUSKS010000042.1 GCA_030646595.1 Gallionellaceae bacterium
CGACGGTACAAAATGATTCCTTTATCGAAGACCTGGACAGCACCAATGGTATTTTGGTGAATGGCGTAGCGATACAGAAACACTTTTTACGCAACAACGATGTCATTGAAATTGGCAAATACAAGTTGAAGTATTTGAATGAGCAGCAAAGTCAGACTGCAGCCGCAGACTTTGAAAAAACCGTGGTGCTGAGTTCGCCGCCACGCACTGCGGCCAAGCCCGCCATCCCCGACCCGACACATGAGGCGACTGGCAAAATAAGGGCTATGACACCGCCACAATCGCGACCTGCTACGCCTGCCCCTGTGATACCCCCACCTCAGGCTATGGTACCGCCTCAGCCTGTTATTACGCCTGCCCCGGCTGCTGCTGCGGTATCCCAGGCGGGTGCGACCATACAAATACTCACTGGGCCAAATGCGGGCAAGGAACTGGAATTGGTGAAAAACTTGACCACTTTGGGCAAACCTGGGCTACAGGTAGCCGTATTGACGCGTCGCCCCCACGGATATTTCATTACCTATGTAGAAGGCGCACATTACCCCACCCTCAATGGCAAACCGCTGGATGATCAGCCACGCCAATTAAAAGAACATGACATCATTGAACTGGCGGGAATCAAAATGGAGTTTTATTTTAAAAATTAAGTCCGGGACAGTTGAAAGACACTTCTAAAAATTCAAGTTTCCAAGCCAGACAAGGCGCGAGCAAAAAATTGCGACGCGGCATATATGC
This sequence comes from Gallionellaceae bacterium, assembly GCA_030646595.1. GTDB lineage: Bacteria > Pseudomonadota > Gammaproteobacteria > Burkholderiales > Gallionellaceae > Nitrotoga. The sequence goes on from JAUSKS010000042.1 coordinate 736, forward strand.
AATATGTAAGGAGTAATTTTTTGTGAGCAACGCAGTATGGTAACGATTGTGGATTTTTAGAGGTGTCCTGACGATGAAGCTCAGAATACTTGGCTGTAGCGGCGGAATAGGCGGCAATTTTCGTACTACGTCGATGTTGCTGGACAACGATGTTTTGATTGATGCGGGCACGGGCGTAGGCGATCTGAGTGTGGCCGAGCTGTGCCTGATAGATCATGTTTTTGTTACGCACTCTCACCTCGATCATATCGCCTGCATTCCTTTCATGGTGGACAGTGTCGGCTTCATGCGAAAAAAGCCGCTGACCATTTATGCGATTGAGCCGACGCTGGAAATTCTCAGGCAGCATTTATTTAACTGGAAGATATGGCCTGACTTTACCCAAATACCCGATGCACGTGCCCCACTGATGCGTTATCAGGCTATAAAATTGGGCCAGGCGGTCGAGTTACAGGGGCGCAAGATTAGGGCTTTGCCGGCCAACCATGTGGTGCCAGCAGTGGGTTACCAACTGGATAGCGGCGCAGCCAGCCTGGTATTCAGTGGCGATACCACCAGCAATGATGCCTTATGGGAAGTGGTCAACCGTATTAGCAACTTGCGTTATCTTATTATTGAAACTGCTTTTTCCAATGAAGAAAAAGAACTGGCATTGCTGTCCAAACATTTGTGCCCCAGTTTATTAGCGCAAGAGTTGCTCAAGCTCAAAGCTACTCCGGAAATTTATATTACGCATTTGAAACCGGGAGAAGTGGAACTAACCATGCAGGAAATCAGTGCGTGTGTGTCAGGAACTTCACCGCTGATGTTGCAAAATGGACAGGTATTCGAGTTTTAGCACGGTGGAGCGTGGCCTCTTGGCCGCAAGTGGGTGGGATGCCCGCAGTCTTCGCGTACTTAAGGAGTAATAAATGAATAGTGTAACGACAGGGCAGCCGGAACGGCGCAGTGGAGTGAATGAAATCCAGCTACGGCTGGAGTTTACCAAAAATCTCAATCACGTTAACAACAAGATCCATGCCACCAGCAATATTGATGAAATCATGCTGGATGTCAGTAAAGACATCTGCACATTGTTTAATGCCGACCGCCTGACTATTTATGTGCTGGGTGATGACAAGGCTACGCTGATTTCCAAGGTCAAGACCGGACTTAATTCATTTAAGGATCTAAAGCTGCCCATTACTGAGCAGAGCATAGCGGGCTACGCCGCGTTGAATAAAAAAATGCTCAATCTTAAAGATGTCTACGATGAAAAAGAGCTGGCTACTCACAGTGGGCAACTGCGCTTTTTACAAGATGTAGATAAACGCACTGGCTACCGTACCAAACAGATGTTGGTTGCACCTATCATGGAATCGGGTGGCACTGAGTTGGTGGGCGTTATTCAGGTTATTAATAATAAAGCCAATCTGCCTTTTCCGACCATGGTGGAAGATGGGGTGCAGGAACTGGCGCAAACCCTGGCGGTAGCGCTACGTCAGCGCCAGCAGCAAGCAGCAGCCAAGACTAAATATGATTACCTGGTTGCCGATGCAGTGTTGTCTGCGGCCGAGTTTGAATTGGCAACACGCACTGCGCGGCGCAAAGGAATTGATATTGAAGATGTGTTGATAGACGAATTTCAGGTAAAGCTGGATGCGCTAGGTAAGGCGCTGTCCCGTTTTTTCAGTGTGCCGTATGAGCCCTTCAAGCCTGATCGTATCAAGCCATCTGATTTATTGAAAAATTTGAAGCGCGATTATGTCATGAGCAGTCACTGGGTGCCGGTAGAAGAAACCCAGGAAGGGTTGGTGATATTAACCACAGACCCGGAGCGGATACAGGCTTCGCGTGTGGTCAATAATATTTTTCCCAAGAGCCGGTTGATTTATCGCGTTTGCCCGCAACGTGAATTTACCGCAACGCTGGATGCGTTTTATGGTGGCGGAGGGGTTGGCGACATAACCAGTAGCATGATGGAAATGGACGGCTCTTCCGTGGATGATTTGCTTACCTCCCTGGGGGGAGATGAGGAAGAGGCGGGTGGGGTTACTCAGGAAGACGTAAGTGCCGCTGCAGACAATGAATTAGTCAAGCTGGTCAATAAGATTATCGTTGATGCTTACAAAATGGGCGCTTCCGATATTCACGTCGAACCCCTGCCGGGTAAAGGTAAAACCCTGGTTCGCTTGCGCAAGGATGGCTCGTTGCTTAACTTCATTGAAGTGCCCGCTACCTACCGCAATGCGTTAGTGACACGGCTAAAAATTATGTGTGACCTGGATATTTCAGAAAAACGCAAACCACAGGACGGTAAAATAAAATTCAAAAAATATGGCCCGCTGGATATTGAATTGCGGGTAGCCACTATTCCTTCGCAGGGTGGCGTGGAAGATGTGGTAATGCGTATTCTGGCTTCCGGTGAGCCAATCAAGCTGGATGAACTGGGACTGTCAGTGCATAACCTGGCAACCTTGAAAAGTGTGATTACCAAACCTTATGGCCTGTTCTTTGTATGCGGCCCGACCGGGTCCGGTAAAACAACTTCTTTGCACTCCGTGCTTGGCTACATCAATAAACCCGATACCAAAATATGGACTGCAGAAGACCCAGTGGAGATTACCCAGAAGGGCTTGCGCCAAGTGCAGATCAACAAAAAAGCCGGCATGGATTTCGCTACCATCATGAAAGCTTTTTTGCGTGCCGACCCAGACATCATTATGGTGGGCGAGATGCGCGACAAGGAAACGGTTTCTATCGGCATTGAAGCCTCGCTTACTGGCCACCTGGTATTTGCCACTTTGCATACCAATAGCGCACCAGAATCCATTATTCGATTACTGGATATGGGGATGGACCCGTTCAATTTTGCCGATGCGCTGCTGGGTATTCTGGCGCAACGTCTGGCCAAACGCTTGTGCAAAAAATGCAAAAAACCGCATATTGCCACACCAGAAGAAATCAAATCGCTGCTGACCGAATATTCGGCTGAGTTGATGAATACCGATACCTGGAAACAGGATGCTAACGCTGCCTACAAGGTTTTATATGCCGAGTGGGTCAAGCTATTCGCCGATGATAAAGGGCAATTCACATTGTATGAGCCGGTAGGCTGTGACAACTGTTCTGGCACTGGCTATCGCGGACGGGTGGGGCTGCATGAATTGCTGGTTGGCACAGACACCATAAAAAAGAACATTCAAGAACATGCCCGTGTCGCAGAAATGTTTGCTACTGCACTTAACGAAGGTATGCGCACTTTGAAACAGGATGGCATTGAAAAAGTTTTAACAGGGCTGACCGATATTCATCAGGTACGCGCCGTCTGCATCAAATAAAAAGAGCTGTATTTTTAGAGGCATCTATGGATACCATGAAGTTAAAAGCTTTACTGGTACAGGAGAGCGGCGAGCTCCCCGTACTGGAAGGGCTATTATCACGGCTTAATGACATTAACCGGGTAGGTATTGCGCTTTCCAGCGAGCGCGACATTAATCGTTTGCTGGAACTCATTCTGGTTTCTGCCAAGCGCATTACCCAAGCCGACGCGGGTACCTTATATCTGATTGAGCCAGAGCAAGGGGCGCTCAAGTTTGAAATCATCCGCAATGACACGCTAAATATTGCGCAGGGTGGCACCACTGGCGAATCTATTCCGTTTTATCCTATTCGTTTGTATGACGATGCAGGCAAACCTAATCATCAAATGGTAGTAGCTTATGCCGCATTGAGTGGTGAAACAGTTAATATTCCCGATGCTTATACAGCCCAAGGCTATGACTTTTCCGGCACCAAGGCATTTGACCGAAAGACCGGTTACCGTTCTACCTCTTTCCTTACTGTGCCGATGCGCAACCACGAAAATGAAATCATCGGAGTGCTGCAACTGATCAATGCCCAGGAACATGATAGCCAGCAAAGTGACAGTCAGAAAAATCGCCACGCCAAAATCATTTCCTTCTCGGAAGCTGACCAGCAACTGGTGGAATCGCTCGCTTCACAAGCAGCCATTGCTTTAACCAACCGCCGTTTAATCCAGCAGATGGAGGATCTGTTCGAGGCCTTTATTAATTTGATCAATAGCGCTATAGATGACAAATCGGCCTACACTGGCGGTCATTGCCAGCGTGTCCCTGTGCTGACCATGATGCTGGCCGAGGCAGTGAGCCGTACACAGCACGGGCCGCTGCGGAATTTTGTCATGACCGACAAGGACCGATATGAGCTCAAGATTGCCGGCTTGTTACACGATTGTGGCAAAGTAACCACACCAGTGCATGTGGTGGACAAAGCAACCAAACTGCAAAGCCTGTTTGATCGCATGCAGTTGGTGGACACCCGTTTTGAAGTGCTCAAGCGCGATGCCGAGATACACATGCTACGCGCCTTAGCTAAGCTCCCCTCCCCCTTGGGGGGAGGGGTTGGGGGAGAGGGTTTAGCACAGGATAAACAAACGCTCGCTCATATCCAAGCCGAATATGAAGTACGCATCCGCCAACTCGATGCAGACCGTGAATTTTTGCGTCATTGCAACATCGGTTCGGAAAAAATGGAAGAAGCTGATCAGGCGCGGGTACGGCAGATTGCGGCTTATCGCTGGCGCGACACAAATGGCCATGAAACTGGCTTCCTGAGTCCAGATGAAGTAGAAAACCTGACCATAGTTGCAGGCACACTCACTGCGGCAGAGCGTCAGATTATCAATCACCACATCGAAGTGACCATCATGATGCTGGAAGCGCTACCTTGGCCCAAGCATCTCAAAAATGTGCCTGAATATGCGGGTGGACACCACGAGCGCATGGATGGTAAAGGTTATCCCCGCGGGCTGACCCGTGAGCAAATGTCAGTTCAGGCACGCATGATGGGCATAGCCGATATCTTCGAAGCACTCACTGCCAAAGACCGGCCCTATAAAAAAGGCAAGACTTTGACAGAATCCTTGATGATTTTGGGTACCCTGAAAAAAATTGGACATATAGATCCGGATCTGTTCGATGTATTCGTGCGCGAAAAAGTCTATCTGGATTACGCGCAGCAGTTTCTGGATGCGGAGCAAATAGATGAAGTGGATTTGAGTAAAATTCCGGGCGTGAATCTGTAAGGCACCTCTAAAAATCCAACTTTCGTCGCCATGCTGCGTTGCTTAGAAATTTGAATTTTTAGAGGTGTCCTGTACCTATAAGTGATGGCCATTCGGTAGATAATCTGGCAAGGATATATCAAGTACAAACAAAGTTCCGGCTGGCGTGTCAACGCCAAATAGAAATGTCCGCTTTCCTGCAAAGTAGAAATGTCCTCTTTCTCCAGCGTTCCCTTTGCTACAAAGCAGCACATTGCCCATTGGGAGCTGCTTTACCGACAGGCATGTTTCTCCACGGATGATTCGCTGCGGGTTTATGTGCCGTACTGCGCCGTGCCATCGCCGTATCCACTCGCACATTGACCATCTTGCCATCTTCTGCGGGTGCTTGACGCAGTGGTTTATCCATCACGGAATAGGTCAGCTTGCGCTTTTGCCAGAACAATTCTTTGTTGCCGTCAAAGTGTTCATGCACCGTGACTTTTGCTCCCCTCAGTCCCAGCCCGATGCCGCGGGTGGCGACTTGCAATAGCTGGTTATCCACTTGGCAGGACAGGTTTTTCGACAGCGTTCGAGTGACCTGAACAGACAGGATGCGCGCCAGTTCGTCAGGCCTGCCCGGGTGGCCTGTGGGTCGACATCTTGGGCGTTAATGCGGAAGATGCTGTGTTTATCGCTGTACAACGCTACCGGCACACCGTGCGCCAAGATGTGGTCGTGCAACACGCGCATATAGCCCAGCGTGGTCTCAGTCGGCATAAAGCGCAACTGGGTCAGTTTGCTGGTGGCATCGTCAATGAAGACGATCAGGGTGCAAGATGCGCTGCGTCCTTCAAACCAGTCGTGTGGGCTGCCATCGATCTGGATGAGTTCGCCGCAGCGGGGGCGGCGGAAACGCATGGGGTGGGTGCAGGTTGTGCTGCCTTTTTTGGGGTGCCAGTAGCCCGCAGTGATCATCACCTGGTGTACGCTCTCGACGGACAGGTGCAGGTTGTGCAGCTCGGTCAGCTTCTCCTGCGCCAGTGTCGGGCCGAAGTCGCGGTAGTGCGCGGCAATGAGTTCGATGGCCGTGGTGCGTGTGGTTTCGTTCAGCCGCCGGTTGGAGGCCCTGCCACGCTTCTTGCTGACCAATCCACCCAAGCCTTGCGCCTGATAACGCTTGAGCAGCCGCCGCACTTGACGGGGGGTGATGCCCATCCGCTGCGCCGCTTCTTTCTGGTTGATCTTGCTCGCTTTCAGCAGGTCTAATACTTGTGCTCGTTGAACTTCTTTCTGACTCATGAGTTTGTCCATTTCAAAATATCCACTACCGTTTTTAACAGCGGTTGAGTTTAATCAAAGCGGACATTTCTATTTGGGAGAAAGCGGACATTACTACTTGGGGCTAACAAAAGTTCCGGCTGGCGTTGACCTTTACAGTTGGCTGCGATAGGATGTTAGCACAAGGTGTTACTTAGTGATATTCAAAGGAGGCTAGCATGGGTACGACCGCACTTCAATCAACCACGATCAAGATTGCCCAATCTATAAAAGACCGCGTGAAGCGTCTTGCCGATGCTCGTCATCGAACGCCCCATCGAGTGATGCAGGATGCTATTCGAGAATATGTGGAGAGAGAAGAAAAACGAGAGGCATTTCGTCAGGACGGTATTCGCGCGTGGAATGAATATCAAGCGATGGGGCTGCATGTGACGCATGAAAGTGCAGACGCTTGGCTGGCCAAGTTGGGAGAAGGGCAAGACGTAGAACCGCCAGCATGCCACGTTTGATTTGGTCGCCCGCTGCACTGGCCGATGTTCAACGCGCGTACCGTTTTCTTTATACAAAGAACCCCACAGCAGCGCAACAAGCGGCCATCGTTATTCGCGAAAGTATGCGTATCCTGGCGCAGCACCCTGAAATAGGGCGGCCTGCTCAAGAAATGGAACCGGAATACAGGGAGTGGCCGATTGCCTTTGGCAGTAGCGGCTATATCGCTCTTTACCACTATGATCAACAGACTGCCATTATTGTGGCTGTGCGACATCAGAAAGAGGTCGGATATTAGCCCAACCAATATCATGCTGCTGCTGGAAGCACTGCCTTGGCCCAAGCATCTCAAAAATGTGCCTGAATATGCTGGCGGACACCACGAGCGCATGGATGGTAAAGGTTATCCCCGCGGACTGACTCGTGAGCAAATGTCAGTTCAGGCACGCATGATGGGCATAGCCGATATTTTCGAAGCGCTCACCGCTAAAGACCGACCCTATAAAAAAGGCAAGACCTTGACCGAATCGTTGATGATCATGGATACCCTGAAAAAAATTGGACATATAGACCCGGATCTGTTCGATGTATTCGTGCGCGAAAAAGTCTATTTGGATTATGCTCAGCAGTTTCTGGATGTGGAGCAAATAGATGAAGTCGATGAAAGCCGGATACCAGGATATTTGCCAACGGTGTGACAAAATTGGCCTCTTGGCTATAATCATCTGTTGCAATAACTGGTGTAGGATT
>JAUSKS010000175.1 GCA_030646595.1 Gallionellaceae bacterium
ACAAACGCGGCGTCGTGCCGCCGCACTCCATACCGAGGTTACACAGTGTCGCCTATATTCCTGACTCCTGAGTAAATCCATTCACCTCATGACAAAAGAAACCAACAGCAAATCGCGCGTAACTAAATGGCGTGGCTATGCCGTTAGCGTACTGGTGTTCGTGATTATTGTTGTCAGCATGCGCGTCTGGCAGCAACGCGATATACCTAGCGGAACCGCTCCCGCCTTGCAGGGTGTCACGCTCGCGGGTCAACCCTATACGCTGCCCACCCACCCTGAAAAACCAGTGCTGGTGCATTTTTGGGCGACCTGGTGTCCAGTCTGTCGTGCGGAACAGGATTCCATCGCCGCGATTGCGCAGGATTATCCGAACACCATCACCATAGCCATGCAGAGCGGAGGTTCGGCGGAAATAACCCGCTACATGCAGGAACAGAAAATAAATTTTCCGGTAGTGAACGATACTGATGGCACACTCTCCAGCACGTGGGGCATTCGTGGCGTACCTACCAGTTTTGTTGTCGCGCCTGATGGCCAGATACGCTTTGTGGAGGTTGGCTACACTACGGGTATAGGCCTGCGGTTAAGGCTCTGGTTGGCTGGTCTTTGAATCACCAGGGCAAACGTCACTTAACTTGCTTAGGACTGAACACTTAAACATAAAGGATGGTATGAACGAATTGCAATCAATAGGCGCGTGGTGGATGTGGGCCGGGTTCGGCACGTTCGTGCTGACCATGCTGGCGGTGGACATGTTTTTGCTGGGCCGGCATGGCGCGCACAAGGTCACGGTACGCGAAGCGCTGACCTGGTCGCTGGTGTGGTTCACGATGGCGCTGCTGTTCGGAGGGGCTCTCTGGGGTTGGCTGGATCATACCGCCGGGCGCGAGGTGGCAGATGCCAAGGTGATGGAATATCTGACCGGCTACCTGCTGGAAAAGGCGCTGGCCACGGACAACATTTTTGTCTTTGTGATGCTGTTCAGCTATTTTGCCGTGCCGCTGGAATACCAGAAGCGCGTGCTGGTGTATGGTGTGCTGGGTGCCATCGTGATGCGCGTGGTGCTGATCCTGCTCGGCGCCTGGATGATCGCGCACTTCCATTGGGTGTTGTATATTTTTGGCGCCTTTCTGCTGGTGACCGGCATCAAGATGTTTTTGTTTGCCCATCACAAGCCTGACCTTGCCAAAAATCCGCTGTTGAAATGGCTGCGCAGTCATATGCGCATCACGGATAGCTATCACGGCGACAGATTTTGGATTTACGAAAAAGGCGTGCGCTGGTTCACGCCGATGTTTTTGGTACTGATGCTGATCGAGGCTTCCGACCTGATTTTTGCGATGGACAGCATCCCCGCCATTTTCGCCGTCACCAGCGACCCGTTTATCGTGCTCACTTCCAACATCTTCGCCATTTTAGGCTTGCGCGCTTTGTATTTCCTGCTGGCCGACATGGCCGCGCGCTTTCATTTGCTCAAATATGGTCTGGCGGTGGTACTGATGTTCGTTGGTGTCAAAATGCTGATCGTGGATTGGTTCAAGATTCCGGTGGCGGTGTCCCTGGGTGTCATCATCGCCGTGCTCGCTATGAGTATAATGCTGAGCTTGATCGCAACACGCGGACAAAAACCGCCTGCGGCGGGTTAACAATGGCCATAAATTTTGGAGACTAAATGAAACGTATCGAGCACGGTTTGGAAATGTTTATGTTCGGCAGCCGCTGGCTTCTGGTGCCTTTTTACATGGGGCTGGTCGGTGGCATTGCCTTGTTGCTGGTGAAATTTATCAAGTCCTTTGTCGCGCTGGTGCCGACCGTGTTTACCGGGGACAGTGGTGCTGCGCTGTTGGGGATACTGTCGCTGGTGGACATTACCCTGGTAGCCAATCTGCTGATCATCATTATCTTTGCCGGCTACGAAAACTTTGTTTCCAAAATTGACACCGGCGACAGCGAAGACCGCCCGAGCTGGATGGGACATGTAAGTTTTTCCGATCTCAAGCTCAAACTCATCGGTTCCATCGTCGCCATTTCCGGTATCGAACTGCTCAAGTACTTCATAAACGTCAAGGAGGTCAGCACCCACGAGTTGGCTTGGGCGGTGGGCATACACCTGACGCTGGTATTTTCCGGGGTGATGTTCGCGCTGATGGATCGTATTTCTGGCAGCACACATGGTGCCGCAAAGAAATAAGGGACGTTGATAGTTACATCGATCAACGTAATTGTGGTCATGCTATCGGGAACAAGTTGCGGGCTGGTGGGCTGCACATTTACTACGTATGAAAAAAGTTTTTGACAAAGTAAATTTTGTGCTGGACAAGTGTTCGCGGACACAGATAAGTCTCATTTCCATGGCGTTTGTTGCCTTCATTGCCTTGATAGATATTGTGGTTGGCTACGAAATAGCCATTTCAATTTTCTTCCTGATACCTATTGTAATATCAACATGGTACGGCAGCCACCGCGCAGGAATTACTTGCAGCATTCTTTCTGCCATTATTTGGTTTGTTATTGATTACACTGGGCATCCATACACTAATCCAGCTGGCCCTTATTGGAATGCTACAGTTAGATTAGGCTTCTTCCTGATTATTGAAGGATTGCTTACTCAATTAAAAATCCGCTTTAACATAGAACAGTATCTGTCGAGAACGGATAAATTGACTAACCTGCTTAATGTACGCGGATTTACTGAACAAGCGGAAAAGCTATTCAGCTTGGCTTTCCGCTATAAGCGGCCAGTTGTGCTTGCTTATATTGATTTGGATGACTTCAAAAAAATAAATGATGGACTTGGTCATGGCGAGGGCGACAAGGTGCTGCAAATTGTGGGAGCGAGAATTTTGATTTCTTTGCGCGCTGCTGATGTGGCCGGTCGTTTAGGTGGAGATGAATTTGCAATCGTGTTACCCGAGACAGATGTAGCAGGAGCAAAGGCTATGTTCGACTCTCTTAGAGGTGCTCTATTGGAGGAGATGCAAAAACACAACTGGCTGATAAGTTTCAGTATCGGCGTTGTTTCATTTGACGCACCAGCATGTAATCTTAAGCAGGCGATTGCACTTGCCGATTCTTTAATGTATCAAGTTAAAGCGCGTGGCAAGAACAGCATTATTTTCCAGCATAATCGGGCAATGTGAACATAATTTAGTATATTTTAAAATAATTATCGGGGGAAATTGAAAATGCAGAATATTAAACAATTCAACCAGAGACTCCTCGCTCTGGTTGAAAACATTGGCCTATTGGTTATTGCCATTGCCACGGTATTTGCCATGGCAAACGAAACCTTAACCATGGTGCGAGCCATGCAGGTGACGTTAACCGATCTGCTGTTACTCTTTCTATTCTTGGAAGTACTGGCGATGGTAGGGTTGTACTATCACTCTGGCAAATTGCCAGTACGCTTCCCGCTTTACATCGCCATGGTCGCGCTGGCGCGTTACCTGATTCTGGATATGAAAGCGATGGACAACTGGCGCATGCTCGCGGTAACCGCCTCAATTTTGCTGCTGACAATGGCGGTGTTTTTGATACGTTACGGTCACGTGCACTTTCCTTATCCCGGTGACGAGACACCGGATCGGCGGCATATCAATCGGTCGAAGGATTGAAAGGGAGATTGAAAGCAAGCATAGCCCGGATGGAATGCAATGGAATCCGGGCAACGCTCGTTTTTGGTAATAAAAATGCGGGCCGTGAGGGGCTATCTTAATAGCACGATAGCTCACCCCGCCGGAACATCAGAGGCGACTATAATCCCGACATGTCTTTCTCTATATTCAGTCCCGGCATTATCAGCGCGCTTGGCGCGGCGGCGCTTTTTGGCGTAAGTACGCCGCTGGCCAAACTGCTGGTGGAAATAGTGTCGCCCGTGATGCTGGCCGGGTTGCTTTATCTGGGATCCGGAACAGGGCTGCTGCTTTGGTTCCTGTGGCGCAGACATCGGCGCGCTCATGTGGCGCAAGAGGCCGCGCTCACGCGGCGCGATGTGCCATGGTTGGTCGGCACAATTCTTGCGGGCGGTGTACTCGGTCCGGTGCTGCTGATGCTGGGCCTGTCGCACACTCCGGCTTCCAATGCTTCGCTGCTGCTCAATCTGGAAGGTGTGTTCACGGCGGCTCTCGCCTGGTTTGTGTTCAAGGAAAATTTCGACCGGCGCATCGCGCTCGGCATGCTGCTCATTGTTGCAGGTGGCGTGTTTCTGACTTGGTCGAATGAAACAGATCGAAGCGCTACACTGTGGTCGCTTGCCATCGTAGCCGCCTGTTTCGCGTGGGCGATAGACAACAATCTCACGCGCAAAATTTCGGCGGGTGATCCGGTGCAGATCGCGGGCATTAAAGGCATGGTTGCTGGCATCGTGAACACCGGTATTGCGCTGGCGTGGGGTGATGCGCTACCCGATATGGCGACCCTTGCGGCAGCGGGTATTTTGGGTGCGCTGGGCTATGGCGTAAGTCTGGTGCTGTTCGTGCTCGCGCTGCGGCATTTGGGCAGCGCGCGCACCGGCGCTTATTTTTCCACCGCGCCTTTTAACGGCGTAGCACTTTCACTGATACTGTTACGTGAGACGCCGGGGTTGTTGTTCTGGGCTGCGGCTACGTTGATGGCAATGGGCGTGTGGCTACATCTTACTGAACGTCACGAACATGAACACAGGCACGAATCGCTCACGCATGGACACCGGCATACGCACGATACGCATCATCAGCACACGCATGATTTTCCGTGGGAGGACAGCGAGCCACACAGCCATACTCATCTCCATGCGCCGCTGGCACACAGCCATCCGCACTACCCGGATATACATCATCGGCATGGGCATTGATGCAGTGTCACCCACCCTTGGCCTCGCGCATCAGCAAACCCGTGGTCGAGATGCGTAATTCGAGTTCTGTCAGCTGTGTGACTGACAGAAAAGTTGCCGAGCCATAGCTGGCATCCAGCAACGGCTCCAGAAAAGCATGGCGCTGGCGTAACCCAAAAATATCAACAGGTCGTTCCTGAGCAAGTGAGTACAGGGTACGCTCAGCGTTACGCTCTTGCTCAATGGAATGATAGCGCCCTGCTACACGATCCAGTTCATATGCGGTATGCAGACCGAGCAGATTAGCCCACGGTTTCCACTTGAGTATATGCGCATCCACATATATATCATCTCCGGCAATGATGAAGGTCGCCGAACGGCCATCTGGATAATGGAATAGCGCAGAGAAGCGTTGCGGCCCTGCCGGAATTATTGAGATGCGCGCAGCAAGCTCTTCCTGAGTAAGCGCCTGATAACCCTGCATACCCAATGACACCGCCCCTGCCAAGCCACCCAGCGCCAGCAGCAGCAACCCCAGCAGGGTGCGATAAGCAGAGCGCAGCAAGTGGGCATGACGCAACGACACCACACCCGCCCCCAGCATGGCTATGCCCATCACACCCAATACCAGAGCGGCAATAAGAAAAGGTGAGCTTAGCAATTGAAGCGGCATGGCAGGAATATCCGTGTATGCGGATCGCCTGAGCAGTGTGCCCCCGAATTCCGGTTTGAGCAAATTTCTCCAGCAGGTATAACTCGTTTATATGTTACTTCTCGCACAGACCGTATCAGCGCCCGGATCGAATATAAGCAAATCAAAGTTTTTTACTCTCAGCACTCAGGAGATATCGCATGATCCATACTATGAAAAATATAATTTTATTATCCATCAACCAAAAAACTTTTTGGGCCTTGCCTCTACTCGGCTTCATTGCCTCCCTCCCCGCTCAGGCTTGTGGCATCGATCCGCAACCAGCTTGCTCGGCTACTTTGACATCCCTTGCCGTCACTCCAATCAATCACACCATTAACGCTGGAACATCCCAGCAATTTACCGCCACCGGTACATTTAGTGATGGCAGCAGCCGCGTGCTTAATAGCGGAGGCGGTACCTGGACCAGCACAGCTTCCATGTCAACTGCTCGCTATGGCCTGGCTGTGGGGGTGATGAACAATACCCTCTATGTTGCAGGAGGATGGGACGGTAGTAGCGATCTGGCAACTCTGGAGGCCCACGATGCTGCAAGCAATGCCTGGACACCCAAGGCTTCCATGTCTACTGCGCGTTATTCTCCTGCGCTGGGCACGGTAAATAATATGCTTTATGCAGTAGGAGGCAATTCTGACATGAGCGTCTTTAACACAGTAGAGGCTTATGATCCAGCGACCAATAGCTGGCTGCCCAAGGCTGCCATGTTCACTCGGCGGGGCTGGCTGGGCGTGGGCGTAGTGAACAGCATGCTATATGCAGTGGGTGGCACCGACAGCAGCTACAGCACGCTGGCGACGGTGGAAGCCTACGATGCAACAACCAATAGCTGGACACCCAAGGCTGCCATGTCTACTCCACGCACAGCACATGCTGTGGGCGTACTCAATGGTGTGCTCTATGCAGTGGGCGGTTCCAACAATGGCACTGTCCTGTCCACCGTGGAAGCTTATGATGCAGTAACCAATAGCTGGACGCCCAAGGCTGCCCTGTCTACCCCGCGCGCAGGACTCGCAGTGGGTGTGGTGAATGGTAAGCTATATGCGCTGGGAGGCTACAACGATAGCGGTGTACTGACAACAGTAGAAACCTATAACCCAGTCACTAATACCTGGACGGCCTCACCTTCTCTGCCAGAGGCACGTAGTGCCCTTGCTGTGGGTGTAGTGGGCAACACGTTGTATGCGGCTGGCGGCAATAGTGATGGTTATACTCCTTTGTCCACGGTGCAGACCTACACTCCACCAGATGAAATAATCTGGAGTAGTAATGCTGCCAGCGTGGCTACCATAAACTCAAGCGGCCTCGCCTTGGGAATGGGCGCGGGCACCACCACAATCAACGCCAGCTCAGGCAGTGTCAGCGGCAGCACTTCGTTAATGGTCACAGCAAGCCAGCCAGATTTAGCAGTAATCACTGTAAAAAGTTCTTTACCCGTGGTCAGGCGCGGCAGGGCCTTTACCTTTAGCTCAACCACCAGCAATGCGGGTGCTGCCAACACCACTGCCTCCACACGCACCGGCTTGTATTTGTCTACTGATGCAACCATCACCGCAGCCGATACTCGGGTGGGCAATGTCAGCGTAGCCAGTCTGGCTTCGGGTGCCAGCCATTCAGCTAGCACTCGCGTAATAGCGCCTCTGCGGCTGGCTAAAGGTACGTATTATCTGGGCGCAATTGCTGATTATCTGGGAGCACAAGCGGAGAGCAATGAGAGCAATAACAGCTTTACCGGAACAACTATACAAGTGAAATAACATCAAGCCAGGCAAGCCGAGAGATTTATGCCTGGCCCTCTCTGCCTGCATGCCCCTTTAGGTTAACTCCAATCAGGCTATCGCCCGACGATGTAATCGGCTGGAATTTCGCCGTGGGCAAATTTTGCAAGCCCATTAACCTTCAGGAGATATCACGATGACCCCCACTATTGAACACGGCATCGCCGATGCTCTCCTGTATGCCTGCTGGATACCTGTCACCATATGTGCAGTCTGTGCCGATATTTGCGATGCCCGTGCCCAAAGTTGCCGCGAAATGGCGCATGAGTATTAAAATAGAATTTCTGCGGTGATGATAGCTGACTGGTCGGGATGGGCCGTATAATAGCCAGATAGAAATCGGGGCACCTCTAAAAATTCAAAATCCTAAGCGAGACAAGGCGCGAGCAAAAAATTG
>JAUSKS010000052.1 GCA_030646595.1 Gallionellaceae bacterium
CAGATGCTTCGATGCCAGCCTGACGAAGCCGGGTGGATACAGTCACCACATCATCCGCTGAGTCTACCCGGAAGCAAAAGTGGTGGAGTCCCGGAGAAAAAGCGTCGTGTACGGCGGAGCTACGCGAGGGGCGAAGGACATAGCCGAAGTGACGATTGAAATATTGTAGGTGGGGCTCACCACCCAGTAAAAATTTGTTCTTGCGGAAACCCAATATCTCCAGCAGAACGCGGTCGTAAAAAATTTCCGATCGCGCAAGGTCGGACACGGTGATGTAGATGTGGTCAATTCCGGTGACTTCGGTCATCTCGCGTGCTTAGTGTAGAGGGACAAACATAAAACAGGGGGCGTCAAGCTTGTGCATAGATTCATCTGCAAAATATCAGATTACGACATTGAGAACAGGCGAATACCGAAACCCACCCACATGGCGAACACTAGAATCGTACTGAGTGCGTAGGCCACGAAGCGGTGCATGACACGATTGTAAGTCAGGTGTATGAAGCTATGCGCGGTGCGCAGCGCGACATAAATCCACGCACCCCAAAGAGTCAGCGGCGTGACAGATTGCGTCACTGCCAGAGAAACACAAAGCACATAGAAAAGAACGGGCACTTCAAAAAGATTGCGGAAATTATCTGCGGCTTTAAGGTTTTGCAGCGCTTGTGCCGCTTCGCGGGAGGTAGAGAGCGCTTGCGGTTTGATACGACGGGCGCGCATTTCACCAATGCGATCCACATACAGGCGAATCCATACGATGATGGTGAGCGCGACCAGTGCCACGCAGGGAAGAAATATTGGTAAGGACGACATACTAAGGGCTCCTCAATGGGTGCGGCGGTTCATCTCTTTTTTATTTGCTTGTCATGCTTGCTCCAGTACTGGAACTCATCCTTATGTACCTCGATGTCGACCTCTAGGACTCTTGCCTGGAGACGTTCCTGCACATCGGAAACGGCCTTGTTGTAAACAATGGGGCCCAGTTCCTCCAGTAAAAAATCAAGGAGAAAACCAGCTGTCATGTTGCCAATTTTTTCCTCCATATTTTCCTCGAAATAGCGCTGCATCGAAGCGATTATTTCTGTCCGGTTTTCTTTGGTAATTTCAATTGTCATGTCGGTGGGGATTCAAGTTATTTGACTGCTATACAAATCTCGATTTCATTCTTATTTTTATAAAACTCAAAGTCGGTGGTATAGGCTCGTTGATAGGGCGCATCTTCCTTTGAGAAGTAATTCCAGATTGTTGACCAGGTTTCAATGACGATTTGTGGTACCTCGCCCGTGGCCTCAAAAAGCAGGTAAGTCCCGCTGGCAATAGTAACGCTTTCAAGGTTATCAATTGGAGCTTGACCAATTTGGTCAGTGCCCGCCAATACTGAGAACTCGCCAGAATAATCCGATTCGTAGTAGTAATAGACCCCATAAACACGCGCTCCACTTTTATAATCAACGGACACCTTTTCATCGAACTGTTGATGTAAGCCGCCGATTTTTGATGTTGCTGGATTCATCTCGCGGGCATTGGTTGTCCGGATGCTAATGCCTGTGATTTGCTTTTCATCTAGCCGAATAATTTTCACGGCATTCCTCCTTATTGCGCCTCATGGGTGTGCCATTCGATATGGCTAAGAAATTCCGGCCAAAAAATGATAGCTGACAATCTTCATGCCTTGATTTAAATAAAATTTATGCGCGGCATGGCGCTGGACACCTGAATCAAGATGAATTGCAGCACAATTTTCTGCTTTCGCATAGGCGATGAGCCAGTCAAATATTTTTGTTCCCATCCCCTTTGAACGCGCGTTTTCATCTGTGATTAAATCTTCGACATATAGATATTTGCCGAGATGGAGATTATGCGCAATTTTGAAACCGGCCACGCAGCAAACCAAACCCGCTTCATCTTTGACGCAGGCAAGCTGAAAGCCTTCCTTCATCATGTTGCGCACGGTGGAAAGGAAGTTGTGTTCTTCGATGTTTGGCCGTAGCTGCTTCATGGTATCGAAGCAACTGCGGATTTCATCGTCTGTGATGGCCAGGATAATCATGCTTGAGTGGTTAAGGTAAGCGTTGGCAGTGCGACGGCTGTAGCATTGGTCTGGCAACCGCATGCGACACTCCTGCCTTTCTGCCAACCAGCACACAAACAATCACCGTCACTGCTGCCAGCACTTCCGCCCACGAAACCTGCTCATGCAACAGCATCGCGGCAGCAAAAATAGTCAGGAACGGTTGCAGTAATTGAAGCTGGCCAATACGAGCGATTCCGCCCAAGGCCAGCCCTTTATACCAAACTACAAAGGCCAGAAACATGCTGACTACGCTGACATAGGCAAACCCCGCCAGGCTTTGCCAACCAATCGAGGCGATGTTATGCGGCATAGTTTTAAGGGCGGGGAACAACAGTACCGGCACCGATATAACCAGCGCCCAACTGATGGTTTGCCATGCGCCGAGTTCTCTTGCCAAACGAGCACCTTCGGCATAGCCGTACCCGGCGGCAAGCACTGCACCCAAAAGAAAAAGGTCTCCGGCGTGTAGTGTACCCCCACCCGATGCCAGCGAAAAAAGTGCAATGGTCAGACTACCGATCACCGTTGATGTCCAAAACAAAGGGCGTGGCCGTTCACCTGCCAGCCATGCAGCAAAGAGCGCAGTCGCTAACGGTAACAGGCCAATCACGACCGCGCCGTGTGCGGCAGGCACAGTGGTCATTGCCCAGGTAGAGAGCAGCGGAAAGCCTATGACTACACCGATGGCAGTGCCGCACAAACGCGGCCACTGCATTCCCATAGGCTGCGGTGCACGAGATACCAGCAGTGCCATTCCACCAATAGCCGCCGCAATGAGGGCGCGACCCAGGCCGACAAAAACAGGATCGAGCTCAGTGACTGCCAATCGCGTGGCGGGAAGGGTAAGGCTAAAACCTGCTATGCCGAGAAGTCCGAAAAGGATGCTCAGGCTGTGAGCTGAAAATTTTTTCATGGTGGATTGTAATCTATTGGAATGCAGCCGTCGTACTTTGGGTAAGTACCAATCTGGATTACCCCCATAAACCCTCAGCCACATCAACCACACTTCCACCCACAAATACTTCGATGCCATTGTTATTTTCGTTTGCGCGCAACAATAAAGTTGCAGGACGTCCCATTTCATAGCCCTGTCCCACAGCTACCTCGACGTTCGACGATCCCAGCAGTTTGTGGCGCGTCAAATAGGCGGCAAGGCAGCCGTTGCTGCTGCCGGTCGCTGCATCTTCGGTAATGCCGTAATAATCGGCAAACACGCGAACGCTCAGGTGCTGGTTCTTCTCGTGACCTTGCAGGCTGAACACCAGAATGATTTTTGCCCAGGCATCGTTTACCAGAGTGAAGTATTCATCCTTGTTGATTTTTGTGCGCTTGAGTGCGGCCTGATTTTTCAGCGGCACAAGGAGGGTAGGAAAACCCGTCGAGACTTCTTCAATCGGAAAATTCTCATCAATGTCAGACTGCGCGATACTCAATACACGCCCCAGAGTCTTGGCGTCGAGTTGTTTGCCGAATGTCGGGGTCATCTGCTTCATCCACAGTATGGATGGCTTTCCCGCTACCTCTTCAAACGTGACCGGTATCTGGCCGATGCGCAGGTTAAGCAAAATCTCGTTCATGCTGTCCAGCCGCAATTTGTTGCGGATGATGTGCGCTGTGCCCAGGATGGGATGTCCGGCAAAATCTATTTCAGCATTTGGCGTAAAAATGCGGACATCGTAGCCGCCGTTTTTTGGCTGACGTGAGGTGATGAACGTAGTCTCGGAAAAATTGATTTCCTTGGCGATTTGCTGCATTTCCTGGTCAGATAAGGATTCGCAATCAATAAATGTTGCCAGCGGATTACCGCCATAGCGTTGGGTGGTAAATACATCGGTGATAAAAAATCCTGGTTTACTCATTATCCTTGGCTTGCTCATTCTTCTGAACTTTCCCGTAGCCATGCGATAACTTCACGAGCATTTTCATCCGGCGGAAAGACCGGATAAAACACCTTGCGAATAATGCCACCTGTGGCAATAATCGTTAAGCGTTTTATCAAACGCAGCCCGCCATACTCGAAGGTTGGCAGTTTCAATGCGCGGGTTAAAGCAAGCTCACTGTCATGCAACAGGGCAAAGGGAAGGCGCAATCGCGCGTGGGCTTCTTGCTGATCTTCCAGCGGTTGCGCACTGACCCCGAACACTTCGACACCCATTTGTTTCAGTTCGGCATAGCTATCTCGAAAGGCACAGGTTTGCGGTGTGCATCCGCGCGCGCCGGGTATGTCATTCCAGCCCACGAGGGGCGGGCTATCGGGTCGTCCCAGCATGGGATAGAAATATATAGCCACCGTGTTTGTGTATGCGCTGCCGGGGATAAATGAGAGCGCAGGTAATACACTGCCCAGCAAGTGATTGCATGCGCCGTCATCCAGGGGGATCGGTAAATTGGCGGGCAGTGTGTGCAGGTCTTTGATCATTTTTATGGTGAGTGCTTAGGGTACCCAAATAAATTCCACCCGAATACCGCTTGGCTCAAATACCATGCAGTGCTTGGCTGGGCCGCTGCCAAGAAGCTCTGGGTTGAACTCTACCACTACGCCAGGATGCTCACTCACGCGCTTGAATATTTCATCAAGCGCAGCCTCTGACGAGACTTTGATCGCAAAATGATGCAGACCGACATTGCGCTTGCGGTCAAACGGTTGGGGGTTGCTGTCTGTTTGCCAAAGCGTCACGAATGCGCTGCCGTTGGTTACATAGATTGCCGGATACGTCGGCACTTCCTTTGCGATAGACCAACCGAGGCAATCGGTAAAAAATGCTGCACTTGCGCGCAGGTTAGATACAGCAAGTCCAAGGTGATGTAGTCCCAGTGTTTCCATTATGGCTACCTTGTTTGTGGCCGCATAAAATTTGAGTTGGAGGCCAACCGTACCTTGATCAATCCCGAATTTCCGGCTCGACCAATTTTGCCAGCAGAATGAGCGACTCCTGCCAACCGAGGTAACACATCTCGACGGGAATGACGTCGGGGATGCCTGCCTGAACCACATTCAACTCAGTGCCGCAGAGCACCGCTTTTAAAGTCACTGTCACCTGTATGACACCTGGAAGGTTAGGATCATCGAATTTATCGGTGTAACGGATGAGTTCGTTTGGCACCAATTCCAGGTATTCGCCGCCAAAGGAATGGCCCTTCCCGGTGGTAAAATTTGTGAAGGACATCTTGAATGTCCCGCCTACTTTTGCCTCCATATGGTGCACCGTCGCGGTGAACCCATTGGGAGGAATCCACTTCGCCAACGCATCGGCATTGATGAAGGCGCGATAAACCCGTTCCGGTGGTGCGCGCAAAACACGGTGAAGTCGAACAGTGTTGGTTGCCATGAAGTTGCTCTCCTCTAAAAATAAAAAATCCACATTGCCCTTAATTCGTATCGCCAACTGCTGGCAAAATGGCTTGCTCTGGGCAAATTAATGAGCTGGTCGCAAGCTATCGGGTGGCTCATTATAGCGAATAGCTGAAATATGAATTATGCACAACAGTAAATATGTCAGTATTCCGTTACCGCCTAAACCGTGTAAGATTACGCCTGATTATTTGGGAAACAGCGATGAACAAAAAACGTCCCATCCATCTTGCTCTGCACCTGATTAAACTGCCTTTGTCCGGCCTGGTTTCCATACTTCACCGCGTGAGTGGCTTGCTGCTGTTCCTGGCACTACCCCTGCTCCTGTTCGCGCTGCAATACAGCTTGCGCTCCATCGAGACTTACACTCAATTACTCACGGCACTGCATTACCCTTGCAGCAAATTGCTGCTGCTAGTCCTGCTGTGGGCTTTTCTCCACCATTTTTGTGCGGGCCTGCGCTATCTCGCTATTGATCTGGATTATGGCGTGGAGCTAGCTACAGCGCGCGTCACGGCCAAGTGGGTGTTTGTGGTCAGTGGCGTAGCGACATTTATATTGGGAGTCTGGCTATGGTAGATCGTGTGGTAACGGGCGCGCATTATGGTTTGCGCGATTGGTTGGCGCAGCGTGTTACGGCTGTGCTGATGGTGACCTATATCCTGTTCATGGTGGGCTATCTGCTGCTGCATCCGCATCTAGGCTACGACCAGTGGATAGCTTTGTTCTCCAGCCAGGTGATGCGCACCTTTTCCTTATTGTTTTTGCTGGCAGTTTTTTATCATGCCTGGATAGGGGTGCGTGATGTGGTGATGGATTACATCAGCTCGGCGGGGATGCGCCTGACTATTTATGTGGTGGTGATCCTGGCCTTATTGTTTTATGTGATTTGGGGAGTGCAAATTTTGTGGGGAATGTAAATATTGCCAAGCGCACATTTGACGTAGTGATCGTAGGTGCAGGCGGTAGCGGCATGCGCGCGGCTTTGCATCTTTCTCAGGCCGGGCTGAAAGTGGCGGTGCTGTCCAAGGTGTTTCCCACCCGTTCCCATACCGTGGCTGCGCAAGGTGGTATCGCGGCGTCGCTGGGTAATGTCAAAGAAGACAATTGGCACTGGCATATGTACGACACCGTGAAAGGCTCGGATTATCTGGGTGACCAAGACGCCATTGAGTTCATGTGCCGCGCTGCGCCGGAAGTGGTGTATGAGCTGGAGCATTTCGGCATGCCCTTTGATCGCCTGGATAATGGCAAAATTTATCAGCGGCCATTTGGTGGCCATATGCAGGATTTCGGCAAGGCCCCGGTCGAGCGCGCCTGTGCTGCTGCCGATCGTACCGGCCATGCCTTGTTGCACACCTTGTATCAGCAGAATGTGCAGGCTAACACCAATTTTTTTGTGGAGTGGATGGCGCTGGATTTAATCCGTGATGAAGAAGGCGATGTGCTGGGTGTGGTAGCGATGGAAATCGAAACCAGCGAAGTGATGATCTTGCAGGCGCGCGCCACCTTGTTTGCCACGGGCGGTGCAGGGCGCATTTTTCAGGCCAGCACCAATGCCTATATTAATACCGGCGACGGCTTGGGCATGGCCGCGCGCGCGGGCATACCCCTTGAGGACATGGAATTTTTCCAGTTTCATCCCACTGGCGTTTACGGCGCGGGTGTGCTCATTTCAGAAGGTGTGCGGGGTGAAGGCGGTTATCTCATCAACAAGGATGGCGAACGCTTCATGCCGCGCTATGCGCCTACCGCGCAAGACCTGGCCAGCCGCGATGTGGTATCGCGCGCGATAGCCACGGAAATCAAGGAAGGGCGCGGTTGCGGGCCACATGGCGATCATGTGCTGCTGAAAGCCGATCATCTGGGCGATGCCGTCATCCGCCAGCGCCTGCCCGGTATACGCGAAATCGCACTCAAATTTGCGCATGTTGATCCAGCTCAGGAGCCGATTCCCGTGGTACCCACCGCGCACTACATGATGGGCGGCATTCCCACCAATTATCACGGGCAAGTGGTTGCGCCATATAAAACAGGCCCGGAAGAAGTAGTGCAGGGTTTATATGCGGTGGGCGAATGCGCCTGCGTGTCAGTGCATGGTGCCAATCGTCTGGGCTGCAATTCGCTGCTGGATCTGCTGGTGTTCGGACGCGAAGCAGCGCGGCAAATTATCGAAGACTTGCAGCGCAGTCCCCATCCCAAACCTTTGCCTGCAGATGCAGCGGACCGTCCCTTGGCGCGCCTGGCCAGGCTGGAAACACAAACCAATGGCGAGAACGTAGCCGAGGTCGGCGCGGCCATGCGGCAAGTGATGCAAACGCATTGTGGGGTTTTCCGCTTTCCCGATTTACTGGCTGAGGGTGTAGCCAAAATCCGCGCTGTGGCAGAACGTGTGCAGCGCACTGCGATCAAGGATCACAGCAAGGTGTTTAATACGGCGCGCGTGGAAGCACTGGAACTCGATAATCTCATCGAAGTGGCGCAAGCCACCATGCATGCTGCCGCCGCGCGTGAGGAAAGCCGTGGCGGCCATGCGCGCGATGATTTCCCCAAACGTGATGACGATAAATGGCTGAAGCATTCGCTGTATTTCAGCGAGGGGCATAAGCTGGATTACAAGCCAGTGCGGCTTAAGCCATTGACCGTGGAATCATTTCCACTCAAGGCGCGGGTGTATTAGT
>JAUSKS010000055.1 GCA_030646595.1 Gallionellaceae bacterium
GATCCGCTACCGCCAGCATGGAAGCAATCCGCCAAGGCTTGCGCCCAGCCAGGCGCAAGCCCTCAAAAGCCTGCGGGCTGGTTACTTCATGCACCAAATGACGGTCAATATAAATCAACGCAGTGCCATCGGCCTCTGCGCGTACTACATGACTATGCCAAAGTTTGTCGTAAAGTGTGCTCATGGGAATACAAATTATGTAAGCTTGTGATTATGCCATATGACAGTGGAAGATGCGCCATGTACGCGCTTGAACAGAGGGCAAACATGGTCTTAAGTGTTATGGATTAAGCCTATAAAAAGCAGTTGGCCACAGAGAGCACAGAGCTCACAGAGAAAAACAATGGGTTGTCGTTAATGACCTGATCACCCATCGGGTAAATATTAAAATTGTGTGAAACCCACACTCTCTCTGTGTCCTCTGTGATCTCTGTGGCTTGAACTGCGGGTTTTAGGTTAATGCGCAAGCGATGATAAAGTAGCGGCCTTAATAGGGATCCGGCATGAATGAGGGAGAACGGTTTAATACTTACAGCCACCTGGCAGGAACTGTGCTCGCAATAGTAGGCGCAGTGTGCCTGATTGTGCTGGCTGCGTTTAGCGGTGATGTCTGGAAAATTATCAGCTTCTCCATCTACAGCGCAACCCTGGTGCTGATGTATGGCTCCTCCACGATTTATCATGCTACACAGGGCAAAGTGAAAGATTTTTTCCGCACCGTTGATCATAATTCCATTTATCTGCTGATTGCCGGCAGCTACACACCCTTTACGCTGGTCACTTTGCATGGGCCGTGGGGCTGGTCTTTGTTTGGCGTGGAATGGGGTTTGGCAGTGGCGGGGATATTGCAGGAATCCTGGCTGGGTAAACGCACACGAGTAGGGTCACTGGTCATTTATATCCTGATGGGATGGACCGCCCTGGTGGCGGTCGTACCCATGGTACAGCGGCTGGGATGGCCGGGCTTTGCCTGGGTTGCGGGAGGAGGAATCGTTTATACAGTGGGTATAATTTTTTATCTCTACGATTATAAATTCAGCCACTGGCACGGCATTTGGCATCTTTTTGTGCTGGCTGGCAGTGGGTCCCATTATTATGCCATCATCAAATATGTAGCTTAAGTTATGGAGTGCGCAGACATGTCTGCGCTTTCAAAGCGGCGACACGTACACCCGCAAGGGGTACGCCGTGGTTGTAAGGGGCTGAAGCCCCAACAACACACGCAGCACCCGCAAGGGGTACGCCGTGGTTGTAGGGGGCTGAAGCCCCGACAACACACGCAGGCCGCACTCCAGGAAAAGGAATATATGAATGAAGAACAAGCTGTGCTGGATTTTTTTGCGCAGACCGAAAATTTACCCTTGGCACTTAGTGTGGCAGACCAAGTGGATAGTCTGCGCCAACAATTAAATCGCGCTTTCTGGCTGGCCTTGTGTGCCCATATCGCAAAGAAAAACCCAGATTGGCGCGTAGCAAGCACCGAAGACCGCAACGCCACGGACTGCCTCGTTGGCCTACATTTGCAACCCGCGCAAGAACAAACACTCTACCTGCGTCCCATGCTGGAGCAGCAATATTTAGGCGACACGCTGCGTATTTATTATGGCCTGATGTGGAGCACCCTGCCTACGCCTGAGCAAACGCGGCTGGCAGCGATCAATACTTTGCGCGACGCCTTGCAACAGGAAGGTTTCAAAAACAATGAAAATTTTCTGGCCTGGCAATGGACACCTTACCATCCACGCCGCCGTGATTTTTTATTGCGCTACAACCTGGCAGCACAAGCATTGCTAGATGAAGCTGCCGAATTACTGGACACACTACTGGTCAAACATGGCAACGCCTTGCGCACTGCTAATAACGCTTTGCGCCAAGCACCGCGTAGTGCCACGGTATCTCTCAACCAATTGCGCGCAAATTTATAAAGGGCACCTCTAAAAATCCAAACTCCGTTGCGATACTGCGTTGCTCACGAAAAATTACTCCTTACATATCAAACATATGCGGCGTCGCAATTTTTTGCTCGCGCCTTGTCTCGCTTAGGATTTTGAATTTTTAGAGGTGCCTTAAAGCATCGCATACCTGCCTTGGTTTAGACCGGATTATCCATATCAAAAAATTGATGTTCCAGTCCATAGCGCGCGGCCACATGCGCACCCAGCGCCTGCACGCCATAGCGTTCCGTGGCATGATGTCCGGCGGCAATAAAAGCCACGCCAGTTTCCTGCGCGGTATGCACATTCTGCTCGGAAATTTCGCCGGTGATGAAAGCATCCACACCCAAGGCTACTGCTGTTTCAAAATATCCTTGAGCCGCGCCAGTGCACCAGGCAACCCGGCCAATAAGCCGATCAGCCTGTCCTATTACTTGTGGTGTGCGCTGCAAAGTGTGGGCGATATGCGCAGTAAATTGGTCCAGCGTTTGGGTAGTGGGCAAGCTGCCATACCAGGCGATCTGTTGATCACCGAAACGCCCCTCAGCTACCATACCCAACTTTTTTGCCAGTTGCGCGTTGTTGCCTAATTCGGCATGCGCATCCAGCGGTAGATGGTAGGCCAGCAAACTGATGTCATGCTGCAATAGATGGGCTAGGCGGCGTTTTTTCATGCCGCTGATAGCGGCAGCTTCATTGCGCCAGAAATAACCATGATGCACCAGGATGGCATCCGCGCCCCAGGCTGTGGCCGCTTCCAGCAAGCGCTGCGAAGCCGTTACGCCACTGGCGATGCGCTGGACTTGTGCGCGGCCTTCCACTTGTATGCCATTGGGGCAATAGTCGGAAAAATGGCTGACGTCCAGCAGGCTTGCGATATAATCGCTGAGTTCGTGTAGCAGCATGCAGTTCCATCCTATAATTTTTATGGTCTTATCATATCATGCGTAAATTCTGGCTTTTATTCGCGCAAACCACCACCATAGGTCTGGCCATTTTATTTATTATCAATACGCTCAAGCCCGGCTTGCTGCCTTCTGCTGCGCGCGGTGGGGTGGTCACCTTGCATGAGAGCGTTACCACCAGCGGCAAAATTCCCGCAGCTGGATTCAGTATAGCAGCGCAGAAAGTCATGCCTGCGGTAGTGAATATTTTTACCAGCATCGAAGTAAAAGCCCCAGCCAATCCTTTCATGGATGATCCGCGCTTCCGCTTTTTCTTCGGTGATGAATTGGGCGATATGCCACAGCGCGGCTCCAGCCTGGGCTCCGGTGTTATCGTCAGCCATGATGGCTATATACTCACCAATCATCATGTGGTAGAAGCCGCTGACCAGATTGAAGTAGCGCTGGCGGATGGGCGTAAAACAAAGGGACGTATCATAGGCTCTGATCCGGAAACGGATATTGCCGTGATCAAGGTGGATTTGCCAGGTTCTATCCCGGCCATTACTTTTGGCCATTCCGAGCAGGCGCAGGTGGGTGACATTGTGCTGGCCATAGGCAATCCTTTCGGTGTGGGGCAGACCGTGACCATGGGCATTGTTAGCGCATTGAAACGTAATCATCTGGGGCTGAATACGTTTGAAAATTTTATCCAGACTGATGCGGCGATTAATCCCGGCAATTCGGGCGGTGCGCTGGTGGATGTGAATGGCAATCTGATCGGCATCAACAGTGCAATTTATTCGCCTAATGGTGGCTCGCTCGGCATAGGCTTTGCCATTCCGGTTAGCACGGCAAAGCAGATCATGGAACAAATTATCCAGAATGGTTCGGTGACCCGTGGTTGGGTTGGGGTAGCAGTGCAGGAGCTGACACCGGAACTGGCGGAGTCATTCAAGCTGGGTAATGCACAGGGCGTGTTAATTTCCGAAGTGGTGCGCGGCAGTCCAGCCGATAAGGCGGGGGTTTATCCAGGAGATATTCTTGTTGCAGTGGATGGCAAGCCATTAACTGATTCCAATGCCATGCTGGAAACCATTTCCAGCCTACCACCAGGAAAAATTGCAGTGCTCAAATTATTGCGCAATCAACGGGAAGTAGCAGTGCAGGTTAAAGTCGGCAAGCGACCTAGACAGAAAGCGCAGGAATAGTCTACCTGGGCGTTATTTTTGCATGGTCATTGCGCAATAGCATAGCGGTTGCGGCCCGCTTCTTTCGCTTGATACAGCGCCTCGTCAGCCTTGGCAATCAATTTTTCCGGGCTGGCGGATTTATTCGGTAACATGACCGCCACGCCCAGGCTGATAGAAACATGGTCGGTGATAGTCGAATAAGCGTGAGCAATATTTTTCTTCTCGATATTGGCCCGCATCTGGTCGGCAATCATGGCTGCTCCTTTAGCATCGGTGTGTGGCAGTATGGCCACGAACTCT
>JAUSKS010000056.1 GCA_030646595.1 Gallionellaceae bacterium
GAGGCCGCAACAACAGCTGGCAAAACAGGCTGGCTGCTTACGCTCAAAGCGCCCTGCTACGGCCCCATCATGCAATACGCCGATAACCGCGCGCTACGCGAGCGCCTGTATATTGCTTATAACACTCGCGCCAGTGAATTAGCCCCGGCCAATTTTGATAACACGCCATTAATGGTACAGATACTCAAGTTGCGCAGTGAAGAAGCGCAGCTGCTGGGCTTTGCCACTTATGCCGAGCTTTCTTTGGCTACCAAAATGGCCAACACAGCACAACAGGTACAAGACTTCCTGCGTGAGCTGGCACAACGGGCGCGGCCTTATGCCGAACAGGATTTGCGCGAGCTGCGCGAGTTTGCCAAAAATAATCTGGGTATACACGATTTGCAATCCTGGGATGTCAGCTACGCCAGCGAACATTTACGCCAGCAGCGCTATGCTTTTTCAGAACAGGAAGTGAAACAATATTTTCCGGAAGATGCCGTGCTGGCGGGCATGTTCGATCTGGTAGAAAAATTGTATGGCCTGAATATCCATGTAGCGGCTGCGCCGGTATGGCATGAGACCGTGCGCTTCTTTGATATTCGGGATGAAGGTGGCCAGTTAGTGGGCCAGTTCTATCTGGATCTGTATGCGCGCAATAGCAAGCGCGGCGGCGCATGGATGGATGATGCCATTACTCGTCGTCGTACCAGCCGCGGCCTGCAAATTCCAGTGGCCTATCTCAATTGTAATTTTGCTGCACCGGTCGGTGGCAGGCCTGCATTGTTCACGCATGATGAGGTTATTACCTTGTTCCATGAATTCGGTCACGGCTTGCACCATTTGCTGACCCAGGTGGAAGATTTGGGTGTGTCTGGTATTCATGGCGTACAGTGGGATGCGGTGGAATTACCCAGCCAGTTCATGGAAAATTTCTGCTGGGAGTGGGAAGTGCTACAGAATATGACGCGGCATGCAGAAACGGGGCTGAAGCTGCCGCGTAGCTTGTTCAACAAAATGCTGGCAGCGAAGAATTTTCAAAGCGGGCTGCAAACCTTGCGCCAGATTGAATTTTCCCTGTTCGATATGCGCTTGCATCATGAATTTAACGCATCAGGCGGGCAGGCCATACAGCAACTGTTGGATGAAGTACGTCACGAAGTGGCGGTGCTGATCCCGCCCCCATTTACCCGTTTCCAGAATAGTTTCTCGCATATATTTGCCGGTGGCTATGCAGCGGGCTACTATAGCTACAAGTGGGCGGAGGTGTTGTCAGCCGATGCGTATAGTCTATTTGAAGAAGGCGATACGCTTAATCTGGCCATGGGGCTGCGCTTTCGTGACGAGATTCTGGCCGTCGGTGGTAGCCGCGATGCGATGGAATCTTTTGTGGCATTTCGCGGACGTGAGCCCGACATAACTGCGCTGCTGCGGCACAGCGGTTTGTATGAACACCATGCAGGCGCGCAACACATCTCTTAGAAAGGGAAAGCATGAATTTATCGGCTAAATGGCAAACCATGAGTATGTTGATTACCGTAATGATGCTGACCGCCTGTGGCGAAAAGCCCGCACAGCCTCCTACTCCCCAGAGTGCTCCCGCCCATCCGTTTCAACAGCAGCAGTCGGTTTTGGACAAGAGCCGGGGCGTAGGGCAGAACCAGCAAAAAGATAATGAAGAATTACGGCAAAACGTCGAGCAGCAAACACAATAAACGCTTAGTTGTTGCGTGACTTCAGTGCATCCCGTATCTCGGTCAACAAGACTACCTGCTCTGGCGGTGCAGGAAGAGGGGCAGGCGGCGCGGGTGGGATAACGGATCGTTTGATTTTATTCATTTGTTTTACGATTAAAAAAATAATAAAAGCCAGAATAATAAAATTTATGACGATAGTAATAAAATTGCCGTAAGCCAGTACAGGGACCCCCGCTTTTTTGAGCTCAGCCAATGTTTGTGGAACACCAGATGGCCCTGCCGCGAGCTTGATAAAAAAATTGGAAAAATCCAGTTCGCCAATTACCTTGCTGACCAAAGGCATCAGCATGTCGTTAACCAGCGAATCCACAATTTTCCCAAACGCTGCGCCTATGATAATGCCGACGGCAAGATCCATGACATTACCTTTTAAGGCAAATTCTTTAAACTCCGATACCATAGACATGCGATTCTCCTTTCATATAAATACAAAAACACACAAGTCAGTTTCGTTGGCGTACTATATGCGGGCAATTTTTTAATTACTAGGGAGTAGACCATGACCATGAAAAAGTTTTTACTGCTATCCTGTTTTTGTTTCGCCCCTTCCGCCTTGGCTGCTGATATTACTACACTGGGAATTTTATCTCAGGCGGAGTTTCGCATTTTGTCTGAAGATTTAGGCTCAGCCTTGAGTTACAAGCCGCTCACACCAGCAGAGCCATTAGGCATAAGCGGTTTTGATGTGGGGCTGGAAGTCACCAGCACCAGCATGAGCAAAAGTTCATCGGAATGGCTAAAGGCTACTGGCAGCACAGTTAGCGATTTATATATTCCCAAATTACATATTGCCAAGGGTTTACCTTTTGATATGGATATTGCGGGGTTTTATTCGCGCATACCTTCCACCAATATCACGCTATATGGTGGCGAACTGCGCTATGCAATTTTACCCGGTGGGGTGGCCGTGCCGGCAGTTGCGATACGGGGCGCGTTAACCCGGCTGAGTGGCGTTACCCAGCTTTCGCTGGACACCAAAAGCCTGGATATTTCCGTTTCTAAAGGCTTCACTTTGCTGACGCCCTATATTGGTGTCGGGCAAGTGTGGACCAACAGCACTCCCCATGCCGGCGCGTTAACAGCAGAAAAATTTACCCAAAGTAAAGTGTTTGGCGGCATTAACATCAATTTTGGTTTGACCAATTTCGTTCTTGAGATGGATAAAACCGGGTCAACAACATCCTATGGCGCGAAGCTCGGTTTCCGCTTCTAGAAAATAATGAGTAAACAGAATATAGCTATCATCGGGCTGGGGCGGGTGGGCTCCGCATTTCTGGGTGAAATACTGCGTCTGCAGGAACGCGGAATTAATCTGGCTTATGCGGTAGAGCATGCAGACACCCCTGGTAAAGCCCAGGCGATCGCAGCAGGAATCCAGATGTTGACTATAGATGGGATGATAGCTTTAGGTAACAAGGTTGATGTTATTTTTGATTTGACTGGCAATCACGATGTGCGTAAAGAGCTTCGCAAAAAACTGGTGGCCACTCACAATGATCATACCGTCATTGCTTCCGAAACAGTGGCACGTGTGATCTGGGCACTCATTACCCAAGAAGAGTTATTAGTGGATAAAAATAAGAAAATGGGTTATTGAATAACACTTTTATTTTAACCACCCCTTGCGGTGGAATATCCAGAATGGGATCACTACCGATAACAGCATCAGTAGCAAGGCAAAAGGATAGCCCATGATCCATTCCAGTTCCGGCATATGGCGAAAATTCATGCCATAGATGGAAGCTACCAACACGGGTGGCAGCAAGGCTACCGAGGATACTGAGAACAGGCGCACGATTTTGTTCTGGTTGATGTTGATAAAACCGACAGTGGCATCCATCAGAAAATTAATCTTGTCAAACAAAAAAGCAGTATGACCATCCAGTGATTCTATATCCTGGAGAATTTGATGTACTTCTTCATTTTGTGTAGCGCTAAGTAATTTGCTGCGCATCAGGAAAGACAGTGCCCGCCGTGTATCCATTACATTGCGCCGTATGCGCCCATTGAGGTGTTCTGCCAGCGCAATATTGGCCAGGATGTTGGTTGCATTCTGATCGTTGAGCTGGGCATTAAGCACCTTATGGCTTACTTGTCCCAGATCAGCATAGACGCTTTCCAATGCATCAGCCGAGTATTCTATATCCAGTTCATACAGGTCAATCAGCACATCATGGCTATTTTCCATGGTTCCTAATTGGGCATGCGTGTGCATGCGCAATTGCTGAAATGCGGGTGCGTCTTGCGCATGTATACTGAACAAAATATTGTTTGACAGCACAAAGGCAACAGCCATACTGCCTGAGGTACTTTCCTTGCCCAGCAAAAAATCCGAGCGCAGATATAGCGCATTATTTTCCTCATAGAACCGCGCGCTGGCCTCTAGATCGCGCAAATGTTCAGGTTGAGGCAAGGTCAGGTGATAAGTTTTCTCCACCCAAGC
This sequence comes from Gallionellaceae bacterium, assembly GCA_030646595.1. Taxonomy (GTDB): domain Bacteria; phylum Pseudomonadota; class Gammaproteobacteria; order Burkholderiales; family Gallionellaceae; genus Nitrotoga. The sequence goes on from JAUSKS010000056.1 coordinate 4,180, forward strand.
CAGCTCTTTTTCGTTAGGCGCGATAAGGTCTATCCAAACTGGTATATTTGCAGCAGGATTATTCTCATTTAGAGTAATCTGGCTAAGTCGCCCCTTGTTAAGTATAAAAGCATTAAGCATGGCGTCTCCCTTACAGTTTGGTCGGCAATGCTGCCACATTGCGATAAGATATGGAATAAGGTTATAGGAAATATAAATGCTATATTGTTATGAATCCTAATCTCAAACCCCCACACTACCATGCTGATTCTGCCGCTGGAACCGACTGATGATCGCGCCCGACCGGCGTTTAAGGATATAGCCAGTTGCACCCGCTGGCTGGGTCAATTTCAACTCACCAATCTGCAACAAGCGCATGGTGTGTTATCCCAGGAGTTGGATGAATTCAACCGTTATCCGATGCAGGGCCTGGAACGCTGGCGTACTTTGGAGTTGTTGCGTGAAACAGTGGCTTTGATCCAGGCAGATTATGCCAAGAAATTGCTGGCTAAAAAACTTCCCTTAAGTGCAGAAGAGTTTCTCATCCTGGCTGCCATATTGAATTTGTGGCAACAAATGGTTACCGGTTACCAGCGTTGTTTACAAGGTTTATTAGCTGGCGATAAGCAATTGACGCAGTATGGCGCGCTGCTGTGCCAGCGTTGTATGGTTTATAGCGAGCTACAGATTGCCGAGCAACTGCGCAGTGGGTATGAAGTGAATAGCCGGATATGGCAACAACTACATGCGCTCTATTTATTCAGTGAAGAGCAAGGTTTTCAGCACAAGCCCGTAAGCGACGAACTTAAAGGCAAGGACTATGCTGTTACCTGCCACACCATTTACATCAAAATCCTGCTGACCTGCTATGCCCGCCCGGAAGAATTAACACGTAGCCAACTGCAATTATTGGAACGCTGGCTCATACAGTGGAGTGCCATCATTACTGTGGAATCTGACTATACGCTGAGTCAGGGAGATGCTTTGCCGCTGGCTCTGGATATGTCAGGGTCACAGGGTTTGCAAGCGTTGCGCCAGAGCAACCCTTCGCCTGCCAGCAATATGCGTTATCTACCCATGTTGCCCTTGAGTAAATTACTGCGGGTGAAAACCGTACTTCTGCAACAAGGACAATCGCCGCAGCAATTGGAGTTAGGTGACGCGGGCAGCAGTGCAGATTGTATTGAATTGCTAACCCGATTACACCAGAACTGGTGCGAAGAGAGTAACGATTATGCACCGGGTGTCAGCTTGCCTCAAGCGCAATTATGCGCAGGCGTGGAAGAAATTTATGCGCGTATTGCCAACAAACATTTTAAGCCGCTGAGCAAAAATGCTGGCGTAGATACCGCAGAGAGCAAACAGATCGCTACTTTTGGCCGTGTATTGTCGGAAGACAAACGCCATGATCTGGCTGACTCAGACCTTGCACTGGAAACATGGATACTGGAACAAGGCAGCATGTTCAGCGCGCGCTTGATGCGTGAAGGAATGGCAGGAATGCGTCTGGGTGCGAATCAGATCGTTGCTGTACGGACTGAAAATAATCCAGCTTTTATGCTGGGCACCTTAAGTTGGGTTAGGGTTAAGCAGACTGGGCATCTGTCAGTTGGGGTGCGTTATTTGCCCGGCATGGTACAGACCATAGTGATTAATGGCACAGGCATTAACACAGGCGCATCCAATAAATCGGTGGCTGCTCTGTTATTACCAGCGGTACCCACCTTAAAAATTCCGACCAGTTTGGTTTTGCCGCGAGGTTGGTTTGAGCCGGGCCGGATAATCGAAATGGTGCGTGCAGATCATACCAAGGCCAATGTAAAACTGGAGCTCAGCGTTGATAAAGGGGCGGATTATGAGCGGGTTAGTTATACCTTGCTGACGTAAGTTCTACCCGCTGAATTAAGGGGCAACATTCGTTTAGCCGGAAACACTATTTTGAATGTGCTGCCACGATTTTCTTCGCTGCTGATTTCCAATTGTCCCTGATGACGGCTGACCACATGGTTGACAATGGCTAAGCCCAATCCAGTACCGCCAGTGGCGCGCGAACGGCTGTGATCTATACGGTAGAAACGCTCAGTCAGGCGTGGAATATGTTGTGCAGCAATGCCGATGCCGCTATCTTGCACACTGAACACGGGCTGACCATTTTGTTCCTGCCAGCACACTACAATTTTTCCACCCTGCGGCGTGTAGCGGATA
>JAUSKS010000176.1 GCA_030646595.1 Gallionellaceae bacterium
CCTTTATATTTTGATGTTATGAATGTTATAATTTCGCACATCAAAACAAGCTGGGAGCCTTGATATGATTGGGTTTAAGACGGATCACCAGAAGCGTCTTTTCTACTCTTTTGACCTTGAAGACCACGTCCCACAGAATCATCTCCTTCGCGGCATCAACCAGCATCTCGATCTAAGCAATCTTCGACAACATCTCGCTGAATATTACAGCCACACAGGCAGGCCATCCATTGATCCAGAGTTGATGATCCGTATGCTCATCATTGGCTACAGCTTCGGCATACGCTCCGAGCGCAGGTTGTGCGAAGAAGTGCATTTGAATCTGGCCTATCGCTGGATCAGACGCTTGATGACTTGGGCCTGACCATGATCGAGATGCCGCGCGCAGCATTATTTCTTGCAGGCAAGGCATTTGTCCGTTACCGGCGCCAAGGGGGTGTCAAGAGCAATGTTCTCGGTGATTTTTTCATTGGCGCGCATGCAGCAGTATCTCAATATCCGCTGCTGACTCGTGATACGCGGCGTTACAGCGCATATTTCCCTAGTGTGGATATAATCGCACCGGAAGAGTCGACGTGATATTTTTTTATGCTAGATATCAAATGATAGCCCTCACCGAACGAGAGATCACAATGAAGCCACACATTGCAATTCTTCACGTAGATACCGTCCCAGCAGAAATTTTTGCTGGGTTTCTGCAAACCATTAATGCTGGCCTTAGTGTTCATGTCGAATCCTCGCCCCATCCATAATGAAGCGGGTTACAAGCGCATGACGGCTCTGATGAATGCTTTGCTGGATGCCGCCGGAGATGACGAAGACCATCCGCTGTCTGGTTTGCTTAATTTGCTGGGCGATATGATCTCGAAGTATGAGCAAGAACACTACGCTATCGAGCCAGCCGAACCCAGGGATGCCCTGCGTTTCTTGATAGAAGCGCGCGGCTTGAAGCAGGAAGATATGTCAGACATTATTCCACAGAGCAACCTGTCGGCAATTTTGGCAGGGAAACGAAAAATCAGCGCAACCTTGGCAGGGAAATTGGTAAGTTTTTTGGTATTAGCCCGGCTGTATTCATGCCAGTTTAAACGACCAGAATGCGTTTCGTAGGGTGGGTAAATGCAACGCTAAGTTGCTTGGGTCAAGGACAAGTTGATGTTTTGTTTCTTCAAGTTATAGATGCTGCTTACCGTTTTAACGGTGATAAATATTTGACGATGCTTCATCAGAAGCTGGCGGATAATTTTAGCGGCCGTTATCTAGAGGCCATAACCAACCTTCTCGATGCGGCGATGCCCAAAGATTCGACGTCGGACCCGCAGCCTGCATTGCGTTTCTTGCATGAGGACGGGATTATGAGAGATGTATTTACAGGCAAAAATACGTAATTATTTAACGGTTAGTTAACTATCGTTCGAGTCGAATTTATGTTGAAGCCTGACTGCTACACTCTTCTTAGCTCGACGTTGAACGTCCGTTTTGTGTCGTTAGGGGCCGTTCGCGTTACTGGTTACCAACCATTCATCGCGAGTAGCTCTCATACCCACCATCACCCACACGGCCAAGCCAATTGCCCAAGGATGCTACAATTCGCGCCTTTTAGAATCCAGCAAAAGTTAAGGAACAACCATGAGTTTGAAATGCGGTATCGTCGGCTTGCCGAATGTGGGTAAGTCCACTTTGTTTAATGCGCTGACCAAGGCTGGTATTGCGGCGGAGAATTATCCATTTTGCACCATCGAGCCTAATGTCGGCATCGTGGAAGTGCCGGATGCGCGCATGCGGGCGCTGGCCGATATTGTTAAACCGCAGAAGATGCAATATGCCATCACCGAGTTTGTAGATATTGCCGGGCTGGTGGCGGGGGCTTCCAAAGGCGAGGGGTTGGGCAACCAGTTCCTCGCTAATATTCGCGAGACGGATGGTATTGTGAATGTGGTGCGCTGTTTTGAGGACGACAATGTTATCCATGTGGCGGGCAAAGTAGATCCGATTTCCGATGTGGAAACCATTGTCACTGAGCTGGCCTTGGCGGATTTAACCACAGTCGAGAAAGCGCAGTTACGCAGCAATAAGCTGGGACGCTCAGGCGATAAGGAGGCGGCCAAATTTGGGGAGTTGCTGGATCAGGTCGCCGCACATTTGAATCAGGGCAAGCCGGCGCGCATGATGAAGCTGGATGCTGAACAAGTGGCGCTGCTCAAACCGCTCTGTTTGCTGACTATCAAGCCTGCCATGTATGTGGCTAATGTGGCAGAAAAAGGCTTCACCAATAATCCATTGCTGACCCGCCTGGAAGAATTTGCTGCGCGCGAAGGCGCGCCCGTAGTGGCGATTTGTGCGGCGCTGGAATCGGAAATTTCCGAATTGTCGGATGAAGACAAAAAAGAATTCTTGGCGGATGTGGGGTTGTCCGAGCCGGGTTTGAATCGGCTGATCCGCGTGGCTTACAAACTGCTGGGCTTGCAAACTTATTTCACCGCTGGGGTCAAGGAAGTACGCGCCTGGACGATACATATAGGCGATACCGCACCGAAGGCGGCAGGGGTTATCCATAATGATTTCGAACATGGCTTTATTCGCGCTGAGGTGATCAGCTATGAAGATTTCATTGCTTGCAAGGGTGAAGCGGGCGCCAAGGAAAAAGGCAAGATGCGTCTGGAAGGAAAAGACTACATTGTGAAGGATGGCGATGTTATGCATTTTCGATTTAATGTATAGCGGTTAAACCCAAATTGTCGATTAAGCCGTCATTCCGGCGCTGCGTGTGTTGTTGGGGCTTTAGCCCCTTACAACCACGGCGTACCCCTTGCGGGGGTAGGCCGGAATCCAGCAATAAAAAACATGCAGCGAAGCGGACAAAATCAAGGTGTTGTCCCACTTACGTGGGGTTTGTTAAGCAACTGGATTCCGGCAGCCCTCTCCCTAACCCTCTCCCAGAGGGAGAGGGGACAATCGCGCTCCAATCCTCGCTACGCGCTCTCTCTGGGAGAGCGATGGAGAGAGGGAAAGGCCGGAATGACGCAATTTTGGCTAATGGGTAATCTGGGTTAAATTTATGACCAATGCGCAATGGTTCCTGCTGGTGGGCGGTTTGTTGCTGGTCATGGGGCTGACTTCTTCCACCTTAAAACGCCTGCCTATAACACCTGCCATTATTTACCTAGCCGTGGGTCTGCTGGTCGGGCCAACCTTCCTCAATTTATTTCATTTTAATCCGGTGAAAGAATCAGCACTGCTGGAAGTGCTGACCGAAGTTGCGGTATTGATTTCATTGTTTTCTGCCGGGGTGAAAATGCCGGTGCCGATCAGTTTCGCGGCGTGGCGCACACCTGTGCTGCTGGCAACGGCCTCGATGGCAGTCAGTGTGGCAATGGTCGCGGGCTTTGCCTATTACTTGCTGCACTTGCCTTTGGGCGCAGCGGTATTGCTGGGCGCGATTCTGGCACCCACTGATCCGGTGCTGGCCACTGATGTGCAGATACGCCATCCGGGTGATCGCGATCAACTGCGCTTTACGCTGACCTGTGAAGCGGGCATGAATGATGGCAGCGCCTTTCCTTTTGTCATGCTGGGCATGGGCCTGCTCGGTCTGCATGAGCTGGGTGAATTTGGCCTGCGCTGGTTAATGATGGATGTGTTGTGGGCAACTGTGGCGGGCGTTGCCATCGGCGTTATTTCAGGGATTGCACTGGCACGTCTGGGACGCAAGCTACGGGGACAGTTAACCCAGAATGATTTTATCTATGA
>JAUSKS010000177.1 GCA_030646595.1 Gallionellaceae bacterium
CCTTTATATTTTGATGTTATGAATGTTATAATTTCGCACATCAAAACAAGCTGGGAGCCTTGATATGATTGGGTTTAAGACGGATCACCAGAAGCGTCTTTTCTACTCTTTTGACCTTGAAGACCACGTCCCACAGAATCACCTCCTTCGCGGCATCAACCAGCATCTCGATCTAAGCAATCTTCGACAACATCTCGCTGAATACTACAGCCACACAGGCAGGCCATCCATTGATCCAGAGTTGATGATCCGTATGCTCATCATTGGCTACAGCTTCGGCATACGCTCCGAGCGCAGGTTGTGCGAAGAAGTGCATTTGAATCTGGCCTATCGCTGGTTCTGTCGGCTTGGTCTGGAGGATGCTGTGCCGGATCATTCGACCTTCTCCAAGAATCGGCATGGCCGGTTTCGCGAGAGCGGAGCGTTTCGTTGGGTATTTGACGAGGTGGTTCGCCGCTGCATGGCAGCCGGTCTGGTCAAAGGCGAAGGATTCGCGGTGGATGCTAGCCTGATTGAGGCCAACGCAAGCCACCAGTACAGTGTTCAACCCGGAGAACATTGTGATTGGGCTAATCCCGAGATCGACACGCGCCCTGTGCGTGAGTATCTTGCCGCCCTGGATCAAGAGTCAATGACAGCGGTAGCGCCTCGCAAAATATCGCTAAGTGATCCGCATTCGCGCTGGACTGCCGCGACCGGCGGAATAGCCTTCTTCGCCTACTCGACAAACTATCTGATCGATACTGCCCACGGGGTAATCCTTGATGTGGAAGCAACGCCAGCACGTCGCACCGAAGAGGTCGAGTCAACCAAGCTGATGGTCGATCGTGTCGAGGAATGTTTCGACATTAAACCGGAACGTCTCATTGCAGATACTGCATATGGCTCAGCATCTATGTTGGGTTGGATGGTCGAGGAAAAAGCCATCGAGCCGCATATTCCGGTGTGGGACAAGTCGGAGCGCAAGGACGGAACTCTTGAGCGAGACGATTTTAAATGGAACGAAGAGGCTGACGAATATCGCTGTCCGGCTGGCAACGCACTGCGTAGTGAATGGCGCCCGTTCAAGAATCCGCGTAAACATGTCACCAAAGATGACACCATCATCTACCGTTCCAGTCAGCGTGATTGCGCCACATGCCCGATGAAAGCCCGGTGCTGCCCGAATACACCGGTTCGCAAGATAACCCGCAGCCTCCATGAGAACGCTCGCGACGTTGCCCGGCAAATTGCCACGACACCGGAGTATCAAAGATCACGCTGTGAACGTAAGAAGGTCGAGATGCTCTTTGCACATCTCAAGTCCATTCTTAAACTGGATCGCCTGCGACTACGCGGACTGAGTGGCGCCGCTGACGAATTCACGCTCGCCGCAACCGTTCAGAATTTGCGCCGCATGACCAAGTTGCTCGCGCACGGGCCGCCAATTGACAGGATAGGTGCGCCCGCATGAGGCAAAAACCATCCGATCAACCTGCAAACTGGGTATCAGAACCCGGTTGAAGCACCCGAAAGGGTGATAACGTTCCCACCTCACGAAATTTCAGTACACCACGACGGTTTTAACAAAGAGTTTTTCAACAGAATCACCGAGGAGCAGGCCTTCATGCACATCACACTGAGTGACTGTTTCGAGCACAAAGCTGCCGTTTTCCAATAACCACTTCCTCTCAGGTGGACGATAGCTAAAGCTAGTCCTTTAAACTATTGCTCAATGCAACAAGCTGATCCAGTTTTGTTTTCGCTGCACCAATGCCAATGATCTGGCCTGCTTTCGCCACACCATCTTGTAGTGTGCCAACCATCCCCGCCACATAAATCGCCGCCCCCGCATTCAGTTGCACAATGTCGCGCGCCGCGCCCGGCTGGTTATCCAGTACGGCCAGCAGCATTGCCTTTGCTTCCTCTACATTAGTCACACGAATAGTATCCAGCACTGCTGGCTTCAGGCCAAAATCTTTTGGTTGCACGGTGTACTCACTGACCTTGCCCTCTTTCAGTTCGGCAACATAGGTAGCTCCGCTGATGGATATTTCATCCATGCCATCCGCACCGTGCACCACCAGCACATGACGGCTGCCGAGTTGTTGCAGCACATGCGCCAGCTTCGCCGTCAGGTCGCGATGGAACACGCCCATCACCTGATTTTTTGCGCCAGCGGGATTGGTCAGTGGGCCCAGCAGATTAAACAAGGTGCGCACCCCAAGTTCGCGCCGTACGGGGGCAGCATGCTTCATGGCACTGTGATGGTTGGGCGCGAACATGAAGCCTATGCCGATTTTGTCCACGCATTGCGCGACTTGATCGGGAGTGAGATTGACATTCACACCCAGCTTTTCCAGCACGTCCGCGCTGCCGCAGGTGCTGGAAACCGAGCGCCCGCCGTGCTTGGCAACGTGTGCTCCGGCAGCGGCGGCGACCAGGGCGCTGGCGGTGGAGATGTTGAATGTCTGCGCGCCATCGCCGCCAGTGCCGCAGGTGTCTATCAAATGGCCGGTATTTTTGACGTTGACCTTGGTGGATAACTCGCGCATGACTTCTGCTGCGGCTGCGATTTCGGTGACGGTCTCGCCCTTGATGCGCAGCGCAACCAGCATGGCGGCGATTTGCGCGGGGGTGAGTTGCCCACCCATGATCTGCTGCATCAGCCCTAGCATGTCAGCGTGTGGTAAATCGTGGCGCTCGATCAGTCTGGTTAGTGTTTGCGAGTAATTCATGATGCCCTCGAATAAAAATATGCTCTGTAGGGGCGCGATTCATCGCGCCCATTTTGGTGCGGTGACAAATCCGGGCGCAATAAATTGCGCCCCTACGGATTCCCTTTCAAAAAATTACGCAGCATGTCATGCCCATGTTCGGTCAGTATGGATTCCGGGTGAAACTGCACACCTTCTACTGCCAGCGTTTTATGGCGCACACCCATGATCTCGCCATCCTCTGTCCAGGCGGTGATCTTCAAGCAATCGGGCAGTGTCTCGCGCTCGATCACCAGCGAGTGATAGCGCGTTGCAGTAAATGGATTAGGCAGGCCGCGAAATACACTGCTGCTGTTGTGATGAATTGCAGAGGTCTTGCCGTGCATCAATTGTTTGGCGTGAATTATTTTTCCGCCAAAGGCCTGGCCTATGCTCTGATGGCCGAGGCATACACCTAGAATAGGAATTTTCCCAGCCAATGATTTTATCAACGGCACTGATATTCCAGCTTCATTCGGCGTGCAGGGGCCAGGAGAAATAACAATGTGCTGCGGGTTCAGCTTGGCCACTTGCTCGACGGTAATTTCATCGTTGCGATGCACCACCACATCTGCGCCCAGCTCAGCGAAATACTGCACCAGGTTGTAGGTGAAGGAGTCGTAGTTGTCTATCATTAAGAGCATGTCATACTTCCAGTCTATATCTACCTGCTTAATACTACTACCCAGCCCGGTG
>JAUSKS010000068.1 GCA_030646595.1 Gallionellaceae bacterium
GCACCGAATATTACAACCTTGCCTTCTTCCAGATAGCGCAAGCCTTTACCGCGTATGAAAGGTTCTGCCACTTGTTCCAGATTGAGCGCAGACTGTACGCGGCACTCCAGACCAAAGCGGGTCATCGCATCCTGCAAGGCCATGGCATTCATCACCGTGGCCAACATCCCCATGTAATCGGCAGTCGCGCGATCCATGCCTGCGGCGGCGGGTGCTACGCCACGAAAAATATTGCCGCCACCGATGACAATCGCCACCTGTACACCCAACGCTACCACTTCGCCTATTTCGGCCACGATGCGCTCGATCACGGCACGGTTAATGCCGTAGCTGTCATCGCCCATCAGGGCTTCACCGGACAGCTTGAGCAGAACACGTTTGTAGGGTTTAGGGGCGGTCATGGGTTATCCTCATCCGGCTAAGATGCCAACCCTCTCTCCAACTCTCTCCCAGAGGGAGAGAGAGCGATCGTCCCCTCTCCCGTGGGGATAACCAGCGACTTGGCTGAGGTCTTTGGCAGCCTAGTCGAATGGCTAGTTGTTTCACCCAGAGGGTTAGGGAGAGGGCTGACGCCGCATGGTTGTACCATGCAAGGAGGAGCAACAACGCCGGGCGAGTCAAAACATGCGTAATTGAATGTGTAGCGCACTCACTTACCATGTGATCGTCGTTATACCCACCAATGTTAATACACATAAGTCTCTCCTTAAGATTGCAAGCGATCAACTGCGGTTTCCAGGATTAAACTTTCGCCGCAGCAGCCACTTCGGCAGCGTAATCCACCACCACTTTTTCGATGCCTTCACCCACTACAAACATCTGAAAAGCTTTGACCTGCGCGCCTTGCGCGGCCAGCAGTTTTTCCACCATGGTGTCTGGGTCTTTGACAAAAGGCTGTCCCAGCAATGTGACTTCAGCCAGATATTTGGCAATGCGGCCATCAACCATTTTCTCGATAATATTGGCCGGCTTACCGCTCTCGGCAGCTTGCGCAGAATAAATCTTGCGTTCCTGATCCAGCAGCTCTTTAGCCACTTGATCTTTGGAAACACAAATCGGCTTGCTGGCCGCAATGTGCATGGCCAAATCCTTACCCAGCGTTTCGTTGCCGCCGGTATAGTCCAGCAACACCCCGATTTTGCTGCCGTGGGAGTAGGCCGCCAGCTTGCCCGCCGTACTGTAACGCACGAAACGACGCACACTGATATTTTCGCCCAGCTTCATGACCAGGGTCTTGCGCGTATCTTCCACACTACCGCCAGTGGCCAGCGCACTGGCAGACAAAGCCGTCACATCCGCCGGATTGTTCTTGGCCACCGCCTGCGCTACGTCCCTGGCAAAGGAGATGAAGCCATCATTCTTGGCCATGAAATCGGTTTCACAATTCACTTCCACCATCGCGCCGGTCTTGCCATCGGGGCTGACAAAAATGCTGACCACCCCTTCTGCTGCGACGCGTGATGCCGCTTTGCTGGCCTTGGCACCACTCTTGATGCGTAACAATTCTTCCGCTGCCTTGAAGTCGCCGTTGGCTTCTGTTAGCGCCTTTTTACATTCCATCATGCCGAGCCCGGTGGCCTCGCGCAGCTCTTTCACCATCCCTGCGGTAATTTCCGCCATTACACTGCTCCTCAAAAACATGTTACAAAAAAAGGGGCTCACGCCCCTGTGTTTACACCGTGGGCTTACGCCGTTGGTGCGTCACTTGTTTCTTCAAACTGCCCGACCACTTCATGCAGCGCCTGCTCACGTCCTTCCAGCACTGCGTCAGCAATGCCGCGCGCATACAAGCGTATGGCCTGGCTGGAATCGTCGTTACCAGGAATTATATAGTCCACGCCCAACGGAGTGGTATTGGTATCCACCACGCCGATGACGGGTATGCCCAGTTTCTGCGCTTCTACGATAGCGCCTTTTTGGTAACCCACGTCAATCACAAAAATAGCCGAGGGCAAACCCTGCATATTCTTGATGCCGCCCAGACTGCGATCCAGCTTTTCCATTTCACGCTGCATCATCAAGCCTTCCTTCTTGGAAATTTTTTCCATGGCTGCGCTATCCTGCACCAGGGCTTCCAGCTCATGCAGACGCTTGATGGATTGTTGTACTGTCTTGAAATTGGTCAGCATACCGCCCAGCCAGCGTTGATCGACGAAGGAGCAGTTACAACGCAACGCTTCTTCTTTAATGATCTCGCGCGCCTGGCGCTTGGTCGCGACAAATAAAATCGTACCCTTGTTAGCCGCCACTTTGCGCACAAACTTGAGCGCGTCGTGGTACATGACCAGGGTTTTTTCCAGATTGATGATATGAATTTTATTGCGATGACCGAAAATATACGGGGCCATCTTGGGATTCCAGAAACGGGTTTGATGTCCAAAATGGACGCCCGCCTCCAGCATTTGGCGCATAGTTACACTCATAATTACTCCATTGTAAGGGTTAAGTCCTCCACCCGTCAGCTTGACCCTTGCGGGCACCCCAACATGAACGGATGTGCGAATTTCCTGCTTGAACTCAGGCAGGGCGCGCATTGTACCTCAAGCGCCCCCTCAACTCAACCTGAACACAGTGCAGGACGGGAATGTAGAGCGATGTACGTTCATGTTCACCCAGGCTCTCCCCAAACCCCACGTTTAAAGCGCTGTATTTCCTGCCGCTCGCGTTTGTTGGGTTTGCTGCTCGCAACGGGAGCCTGCGCCTTTAACTCAGCCGCCACAGTCGCCCGCCGCGACTGGCTTTGCTCTGTTTCCCGATAGAGTTTTTGCGCCTCAGGGGCTGGACCGCGCTTGGCTGACAAAGCCAATATCTCCACCACGAATTGATAGGGGCCCAAGCGTATCGCCAGCATATCGCCAGGAGCCACCATTTTGGCTGGCTTTACCCGCTCATCATGCACATAGACCTTGCCGCATTCCACTGCGGCAGCGGCGAGGGAACGCGTTTTGAAAAACCGCGCAGCCCACAGCCATTTATCCAAGCGTAGTTTTTCAGTGTCATTCATAACAAGATGATATTCTAAAATGAATATGCACATCTGATGCAACATGCTTTTTACGGTGGTGGTGAGGGCGGCAGGGGTGGATTTGCAGGAGGTGGCTTACTGGCCTGGGTGAGCAAGTGCGAACAATCCGGGCTCTTGTCTTTTCCCGGATTCGTCAAAGGCAGCAGCGCGGTTGCCAGCGGCGCTTCTATGGCTAACAGCACTGCGCTGCCGGCCTTAAGTGCCAGCGCTTTTTTGTCTACTTCAACCTTGGGCAATTTAAAACTGCCAGTCAAATATATCGGTGCCCGCAGGGAAGCCAAGCGCAATTTTTTGCTGTCTGCCTTGATGGTTAAATCCAGTTGCTCCGCAGTTAAATTCACATGACCACCAATATTCAAGGTGGCGGCATCGGTATCCACGATAAAAATACGGGGAGTCATCAAGCCATTAGTCGTGGCAAAATCTGCTGCCAGACAATTAAGATCAACCTGCTGATCACCAAATATTTTCGCCAATATAATATTCCCCAGATTCAAGCCTATTTTCTCCAACAGTAATTTACTGATAATCCCGGTATCAATCGTTGCCTTGATTTCACCATTGGCTGAACCCAGCATGGCAGCTACCGAATTGCCGCGCGCGGCAAGTACCGCCTGACCGTTTATTTCTCCGATACTGGCCTGCATTTCCGTTACTGCAGGAAACATTTGATTGAGCTTTAAATGTTTGGCCGACAGCCTTATTTTTGCGTTAATCGTTTCATTGCGCCCGTCCAGCTTGACGGTGGAAAGCAGATGGCCGCCTGCCACGCCAAAATTCAACGGTTGCAGCGACAGAACACGGTCTTGCAAATGGATATTTGCCCTCAAATTGGCGATCGGCATGCCCTTGCCATAAACAATTTTCTGCCCCGTGAATTTTACTGCTGCATCAATACTGCCCCATCGCTCCACTTTGAAAGGTTCGACCGGAAGCACCTTGTCAGCAGGCTGCACTGCGGGTGCGCCGCGATTGGCTTTGCTGTCATTCGAATCCGCACCAATCACAGGGCCCAAATCCTGCAATCTCAATAATCTTGAAACCACCACTCCTTTAAGTAACGAACGTGGTTTTTGAGCATGAAATTCGAGCGTACCCGCCACATCACTTTCTCCTACCTTGCCGCTGAATTTTTCATAGGTCCAGTCACCCCCCAATTCATTAAGTGTGCCAGTCAAATGTCCGGCAGTAGTATACGGTGGCGTTTCGGGCAGCACGATGCCGATCAGCGGAAAAAGATTGCCCATGCTGTCGCCGGAAAGTTTTAACTGCATATCCAGCGCTGCCAGATTTTGCGGCTGGGTCAGCGTACCGCGCACATCAATAGTAGTCTTGCCAACCTGCACCACAGCTTCAATCGGGAATGGCATTTTGATTTCTTGCAATGACAAAACATCGCCCGCTCTGCCTTGCCCGCTGACCGGTTCGTCATTAAAGTGTCCGCTTATCTTCCAAGCTACGCCATATGTTTGTTCTTGCAACGTATCAATATCTGCCCGCACATCCGCATGCTTAATCGCATCCAGCAGATTCACCCAGCCCTTATTGACCACCAGGCGTTGCAATTCAAATTTCCATGTGCCACTGCTATTGCTTTTCAATGTCCAATTATTATTGCCATCTGGCCTGCGCTCCAGATTTAAATGGGGTTCAGTTAGCTGGATACGTGGCAATACAATTTTTCTGTCCAGCAAGGCCGCAGGATTTAACACGAAATCAAGATTTTTGACTTCTATCATATTAGAAGAAACCTGGGCCCAATCAGGATTACCAAAAATAATATTTTGCGCGCTGATATGTGCCCAGGGTATCCAGCCGCGCCATCCCGTTGCTCTATGCCCAGGCTTTTCCCAGCTTAATTTCAGATCACCATTGATTGCAAACGTCCGCCCTGTGGCCTCGCTGACGCGCTTGTTAATCCATGGCTTGAGATGGTTAATATCGAAAGTAAGCAGGAACAGTGTAATGAGAAGAACAATAAATCCCAGGAAAATTGCGATAATATGTTTTGTGCGCGGAGACATTTGCTACTGCCTGATCTGAAGTGTGTCTCCTTTGTATGACACTCAACATGGCAGCTCTGTACGGCAACGCACATATAGCTAAGCCAACTGACTCACTCCATGCAGCATTTCCAGCGCGCCTTGCAAAGCAATATGAACGGACTGCATGCGAATTTCTGCACGATTACCGGGAAGTTGATGTAAGCGCGCTGTACATGCCCCATCTTGTATACCCCAGGCAACCCATACCATGCCCACTGGTTTGTCTAAGGTGCCGCCGCCAGGCCCCGCTATGCCGCTGACTGCTACCGCCATCTGTGCATGACTGTGACGCAAGGCACCGCTGACCATTTCGCGCACTACTGCTTCACTCACGGCACCATATTTAGCTAGCGTGGCTGGGGCCACGTCCAGCATTTCCTGCTTGGCTTCGTTGGAATAAGTAATAAATCCGCGCTCGAACCAGGCCGAGCTGCCAGCAATATCGGTAACAGCGACAGCCACGGCCCCGCCAGTACACGACTCGGCTGTTGCCAGTTTATAGCCATGTGCTTTGAGTGCCGCGCCCACCTTTTCCGCTAAGTCATGCATTACAAACCCCGCCGCAAATCGTGCTGAATATCGCTTACCGCTTCCAGACCCACGGCCACCCGCAGCAAACCTTCGGTAATCCCGGCAGCAGCACGGGCTTCCGGCGTGATGCGCGCATGGGTGGTGGTGGCAGGGTGCGTGAGCGTGGTTTTGGTATCACCGAGATTAGCGGTAATGGATACCAATTGGGTATTATCTATCACCCGCCATGCGGCTTCCCGCCCACCTTTGACCTCGAACGACACAATGCCGCCCCCCGCTTTCTGCTGTTGCATGGCCAGACGATGTTGCGGGTGTGACGGCAGGCCGGGATAAAACACCCGCACCACATTCGGCTGTGCCTGCAACCATAGCGCCACGGCCAGCGCATTGGCGCTGTGCGCCTCCATGCGCAGCTTTAATGTTTCCATGCCTTTTAGAAATATCCATGCATTAAATGCACTGAGTGTTGGCCCCGCTGTGCGCAGAAATTGATAGATAGGCTCCATTACTTTTTTACTGCCCAGCACCGCGCCGCCCAGCGCGCGACCCTGCCCGTCAATATACTTGGTGGCCGAATGAATAATGATGTCCGCGCCCAATTCCAGCGGGCGTTGCAGGATGGGTGTGCAAAAACAATTATCCACCGCCAGCAAGGCGCCGCATTTCTTCGCCACTGCGGCGACGGCCGCAATGTCGGAAATTTCGGTGAGTGGATTGGACGGCGTTTCCAAAAAGAACAAACGCGTATTGGGCCGCACCGCAGCCGCCCACTCGCTCACTTCGCTAGCTGAGACAAACGTAGTTTCCACGCCGAAGCGTTTGAAGATAGTGCCAAACAAATTTACCGTGGCGCCGAAAATACTGCGCGAAGCGACAATATGATCGCCGCTTTTTAGCAAGCCCATGCCACATGCCAGTATTGCTGACATGCCGGATGCCGTCGCCACACACTGCTCAGCCCCTTCCAGCGCCGCCAGCCGCTCCTCGAACATGGTGACAGTGGGGTTGGTAAAGCGCGAATAAATATTGCCCGGCTCTTCGCCGATAAAGCGCGCAGCAGCTTGCGCAGCGCTATCGAACACAAAGCTGGAAGTCAGAAACAGCGCCTCGCTGTGCTCGTTGAATTGACTGCGCACCGTGCCCGCATGCACGGCCAGTGTTTCTGGTTGATAAGATGGCTTAGGCATGAAATCTCCTTAAATAAAAAACCCGGCAAGCTTGCGCTAAACCGGGTTTCCCTCGCTTTAGCTGCATTTATTATGCGCCCGCAAGCTGTTCCTCAAATCGGCGCAAGCAGAAATTAACACCGGCCATAAGGCTTGTCAAACTAAAACTAAAAATAAAAATTAATCTCAGCGACTATTGGCCATATTAACAATAGCTGCGCCCAAGTTCTGATTCAGGATAATACCTGCCTGATCCATCGCACGCTTAATGGCAGTCTCCCGATCCGGCGCATTGCTTTTTATGGGCCAGTGCTGGGTGCCGCGTATTCGTCCGCTGGCTGCTTCAGACAAGGTTATTTCCAGGTCGCCACGTTGCCAGTACCAGCCTTCTTTAAGCCCCAGGTCAGTTAAATTCATGCGCGCCTGCAATAAGTATTCCGCATTTTGTCCGGGCGTTATCATGAATCCGGCTTGAGCCAATGCCCCGGCCACAGCCTCGGCCAAGCCAGGCGGGGCATCTGCTGATACTTGCGGCACCAGACGCACACGCTTTATTAATTCATCCCGATCTGCTTTCAGCACTGCGCTATTCCAGGGCGAGACTACACCTTGTCCGGTGGCATCCACTATTTGCAAGGATTGTTGCAAACCTGCACGCTCTTGCTGTGATTCCAGCGCGCGGGTGGCGGTGGCAATCTGCAAAAATAAATCGCTGCTCAAGCGCGACTGCTCTATATAATTTTTTGTTGCTTCATCCAGTTGGCTGATCTGCTGGCGTAGACTGGCTGCAGTCTGCAAGCGTGGCAAAATAGCCAGTGCATAATACGTATGCGTAAGCGGGTCTTGCCATAATTCAGCTATTTGGATGCCGCGAATAATCTGCTCGGTGCGTGTGCTGATGTGGCGCGAAGAAGCGGTTTCATATTGGCCCGTTGTGACACCCGCAGGCTCGTTTTTGAATTTCTGGCTATCTTCGCTTTCTGCCACCACCGCCACCTGAAAAATTTTAGACAGATCGGCGCGCGCCCTGTCCTTGGCTTCTTCCTGCGTGGCTGCCATGCCGTGTCCAATCAAATATTGGGCGCTGGAATAAGACTTGCTGTTGCCCGCTATCCAGTCAGGTTGAGGAGGATCGCTGGCACAAGCGCCCAGCATCAAGGCAACAAAAAAAACCGCTATCGGAAATTTCATTTTGCTCTCCTTCTGCCAGCAGGCTGGGCTGGTATCCAATGCTGCGTCAAATAAGTTTTATGTGCCTGGGT
This sequence comes from Gallionellaceae bacterium, assembly GCA_030646595.1. Taxonomy (GTDB): domain Bacteria; phylum Pseudomonadota; class Gammaproteobacteria; order Burkholderiales; family Gallionellaceae; genus Nitrotoga. Next base: position 8,030 of record JAUSKS010000068.1, read on the forward strand.
AATGGTCACGCCAGGATATTCCTTGCTGCTCACCACCTGCCCGTCCTTATCCCGCAATTCAACGGTAACGGTATAACTGCCAGGAGGTAAAGACAAACGCGCTAATTGAATATTGGCCGGCAAGGTCAGCCAACTGCGGGTATCCGCCCGTTCGGTGGCAATGGCAGCGACCTGCACTGCAAATGCACCGAGCAAATCCAGGGCGGCATCGTTGTCATTGCGCCGCTGCATATTTCGGGTCGCTGTCGTTTTAGCTACTGCCCGCGCCAGAGAACGCGCAGTAATCGCCGGTAAGCGTGCATCCAGGCTTTGCCGCGCGATGGCATCAATATCTTCCATCAGCTCGCTGGTGGCTTGTTTGCCGGATGCCTGCCCCCCAGACACCCTGATACGGGCCGAGGCCACGTTGTTGAAGCGCGACTCATAATAAGGCAAAGCAATGCGCGCCATGATACCGCTAACCGGATCAAACAAGCTGATGGCTTTTTCACGCTTGATCGGGGCCAGGCCGTTATTCAAAATGAAGACCAATTCACCTTGCTGAGATGCAATTTCTTTGCCCGGCGGAGTCAAATCAAATTTTTTTTGGTATTGTGCTGCTTCATCGCTCAAGCCTTGACGTTGCGTCAGGCGCAGCAAATCATGCTTGAGCATATCGGGCAGCGCCAAGCCATAATGCTTCTGGTATTTCTGATAGGCTTCATAGGCTTTGCGGTAAGCGATCAGCGCATCGCTCCATTCACCATGCTCTTCGTAAATCAAGCCGGTAAGATAACGCGAGAAAGCGTCTTCCGTAAATTTGCTGTCAGGAATTTTCTCACCGATCTCGCGCAGTTTGATATCCACCTGTAGCGCCTCCACCCGTGCTGCATCTGGCTGGGCAAGCTCCAGATAATTGAGTGCCATATACAGATGCACCAGCACCTGCTCGTAATCATCTCCGGCATAACTGACAGTGGCATCGTTAACCAGAAAGGACAGGGTATTTTCACTGACGCTGGCGGCATACAGCCGCTCCATTTCCGCTTTGGCTGCTTCCAATGTTTGATTGGAGCCAGCAAAGTCATGCTGCATACGCTGCACCATACCTTTGTTCAGCAGGTACAGCACACGATCATGCTTGACTGTGGATTGTTGCTCGATATTTTGCAAAGCAACATCATACTGCTGCAAGGCGAGATTCCGTTCGATCACGCCAAAAGACGTGCTATAGCTGGCACACCCGCTTAGTGCCGCCACGCACAGCAGCACCCGGCAGCGCTCACTCCATACAGCCATAAAATCAGAAGCGCAAATTGCTGCGCTCAACCAATTTTTTGATTTTCTTCTGGCCTACCCACACTTTGCTGTTGTCTACCAGACTGATCAGCGTCAAGTCCACTTGGTAGTAGCGCAACTGGGTGCGCCCGGAAGCATCAATAATGGTATTGATCGTGCCTTGCAGCATGAAGTCCGCGCCTTTTTCCTGACCCATGGCTTTGCGTGTCGCCTCGCTGGCATTCAGATCCTGATCCTTACGCTCGCCGCGAATTTCCTGGCGTTCGGTGGAAGAAGCCACAAACTGCACCTTGCCGGAATTGATCAATGCGCGCTCGGTATCGGCCACGAAGGTATTGACGTTGATATGTTCATGACTCAGGTTGCGCACTTCCCCGACGATCACTGCGGGCTGGCGTTTTTGCAAGACCGTGTATTCAGTCAGCCACGGGCGGTTCAGCACATCCTGTATCATTTCCGCCGACACCTGCTGCGAATCGGTGTCATTCCATGCCCCGCTCAGGTCTTGTACCTCTGCTGCATCCATGCGAGTCACCTTGGTAGCGCAAGCGCCTAATGCTCCCAGCAACACGATCATGCCCAGCAGGGCAGCATTTTTTTGCAGTGCGGTAAATAAACTCATTATTTTTTCTCCTTGGCGACACGGTCAAAAATATTATCAGCGCGGCTATCGATATAACGCTTCAAATCCTCATTCATATCATTCACCCCGGCCAGCGTACTTTTTACATGATTCATGTCCAGCTCGGCGATAGAATAAATAATATCGCTCTTGGGGTCGCGCCAGTTGCCGATAATACGGGCACCAGCCAGATTGACCTTGCTCAGGTTTTTGATCTGGCGGGTAACCGCTTCTTCCGTGGTATGCGACTCTCCTGCTTTGGCCGCCGACATATAATCATTGGAAACCACATCCAGGTAAGAAGAAAGGATGCGCGCCACCTCGGCCCGCGCCCGGTCGTCGGCAACCGAGGTTTGCAGCGCCATATCGCCCCTGGCAGAAGCCGACCC
>JAUSKS010000100.1 GCA_030646595.1 Gallionellaceae bacterium
TCCCCTCTCCCTCTGGGAGAAAGACCGGGGGTGAGGGCAGCGAGTCGGCAAGCAATCTCCCCTCTCCCTTTGGGAGAGGGGTTGGGGTGAGGGCCAGTTACGTAATTTTTATCAACCTTAAAGTAAAGGAGAGCATCTTGAATTATCTTAATCATTCCGCACACAACAGAATGCTGTGCAGCATTTTGTTACTGATCATCGCCAGCAGTATGGCAGCTTGCAGCAACAAGGAAAAAAAATATGGGCAGGCTTTGGTCCGTGTAAACGGCGAAGAAATAACAGTACTGCAGGTTAATGACGAGCTTATGCGTTCAGGTGCGAAAGCTGACCAGGAGACGGCCAGTAAAAAAATGCTGGAGGCCTTGATAGACCGGGAGTTGATAAAAGCCGAGGCCACGCACAATAAGCTAGACCGCACCCCCGAAGTAGTACAGGCAATCGAGCGCGCCAAGGCACAGGTTATTGCTCAGGCATACTTGCAAAACATAACAGCCAAAATACCGCGCCCTGCCAAAGCTGAAGTGGAAGATTATTTTCAAAAGCATCCGGAATTTTTTACCCAGCGCAAACTGTTTGAAATGTCGCAATTGATGGTATCAGCACGCGACTTCAGCGATCCCTTACGCGCAGTGATCGAGTCCGCCAAATCACTGGATGATGTGGCAAGCTGGCTCGATGGGCAGAAGATACCTTTTACCCGTAATGCCATCGCGCGCACTACCGCTGACCTGCCACCAGAAATGACATCCAAGCTACTGGTGATGCCGGCCGGTAAATTATTTATTGTCAATGAAGGGGACAACAGCCTGATCGTCGCCCTGAATCACATTAAAAACAGTCCGGTAAGCGAAACAGCAGCTACACCCCTAATAGAACAATATTTGATGAACAAAAAGGGAAAAGAAGCAGCGGATGCTGAAATTGTCCGCTTGCGCGCCATGGCAAAAATAGAATACCTAACTGCCTCGGCCCCAGTAGCTGCGCAAACGCAGGAGCAACCGGTAACCGACACTGCCAGCCAGGTTGAGCGCGGCGCGGCTGGGTTGAAATAATAAAACGCCTATTGGTGGGCTAGCGTACTGAAATTGCCATTGCATAACATAACAATCTACTTCAGTTTGCAGGCATTCTTTTGCGGGGAATAATTGAAAATGAGGTTCTTCGGGAACAGGGCTGCGTCAATAGCCATAAAATCATAAGATGGCCATCTGGATAACAGAGCTGGCCATAGAAGGCGGTGAATGCATTCGTTAAATTCCCTGCGGGCAGATACCCATAGACAATATGGTCAGTTTTCACTTGGGCATTTATTAAAGGGCGCGATTACCCGCCGTGCTTTCCGAGTTGTGGTAACAATGAGGCTATGCCAGAGCATAGCTACTTCTCATCTCATATGGCGGCTAACCTTACCCTTTTTCAAAATCCTGCATTCCTTTGCCACGCATAACGCTACTATGGATTTCCCTTGGCAAACGAAAAGTGGTGGCGGATTGGCGCTTACTCATGGCTGGGGTTTGGTTATCAGCCCAGGGGCAAAAATTGGCAAGAACGTCACCTTATTTCATGGCGTTACTCTGGGCAGCCGAGCCGCCACAGGATTTCACGCACAGGTATGCGACTAACCGAGTATCCAATACTTGAAGATGAAGTTTGGATTGGCCCTCATGCCGTCATTGTGGGTGATGTAACAATAGGTCAGGGAAGCAGAATCGCGGCGGGCGCTTTTGTAACCGAAAGTATTCCCCCTGGTTCAGTAGTGGCAGGTAATCCCGCCACCATAATAAAAAGCAAATGCATGCCAGATGTCATGAATTCGGCCCTATTTGAGATATACAGCCCATTGTAAATATAGTAATCGTTAAATTTCTCTCCCTTGTCACCGCATCCAGTCTGATCTTCGTACGATAGCGCACAGAGCACAGCAAGCTACGTCACTACAATTAATTTTTGTCCGTCCTCAATCCAAGTTTTAAACCAGCATTCAGGGCAACCAAAGTAAGGTATGCAAAACATGTCTATTACAGGAACATTGGCCAAGCGGTTGTCAAACTATGAGAGCCCCACATCCACAGGATCAAAACTGAGGGCAAAACGCATCGCGCCATTACTAAAAATGATAGCGACCGTCGCAGAAGAGCAAGGTTTGGTCAATCTTATCGATGTAGGAGGAACAGAAAAATACTGGGACAGTATCCTGCGGCAACATCTCGACATGCACAATATCAGCATAACTATTGTCAACCTTCCCGGTAGCCCTATGCCGCAGGATCATGGCCCCTTCAAGTTTGTGGGCGCTGATGGTTGTAACCTTGCAGCTTTTGCGGACAAATCATTTCATATTGCACATTCCAATTCTGTTGTGGAGCATGTCGGTGATTGGAGCCGCATGGTGCAATTTGCCAAGGAGCTATCCAGAATCGCACAAAAATATTTTGTGCAAACTCCCAACTACTGGTTTCCCGTTGAGCCCCATTTCATGACCCCATTTTTTCACTGGCTCCCCAAACCTGTGCGGCTGCAGCTGGTTTTAAATTTTCAACTGGGAAACTGGAACAAGGCGGCTTCGATTGATGAAGCAATGCGCACCGTGGAAAGTGCTCGCCTGCTGAACAAAGATATGTTTCAGGAACTATTCAAGGATGCAGATATTTTGACTGAAAAGTTTTACGGGCTACCAAAATCATTCATTGCCGTAAAAAAATGAGGGCCGCGGACTTTCTATCTAGCTCTTTACCACCTCTACCGTTGTCAAAAAACTATTCCTGTTTATTATAAATAATGCGCGTTGCCCCACAGATATTAGCTTGTCCTTAATAGATAGTTAGCCTCCAGTTTATCCCCGACCAATCTTTCTCACTGGAAAGAAGAATTGAGGGGTTTTGCACAACCGCTCTACATCGACAAACTGGATGCGTTGAAAGATGAGTTGGTGCGAGCTTGCATGTTTTGTATAACTAACAGAGCTTAAATTTAAAGGAGCTAAATTTAATGGAAAGATTAATAGCCACAGTACTAAAGTCGCAAATTTTATCCACACATATGGCGTACCTTACGAAGAAGTCAGCTCTATTATTTCTAGGGCTGGCTTTTTTTGGGGCAACTCCCAGCTTGGCGGTAACGATACCTGAGTCAGACGAATACTATCCAGGCGCCAGCTTGGCGTTTACTGCGATAGAACCTTATACATTGAATATCCAGGGTACCCCCACTACTTATACTCTATGGGGTTTCCCGCGTAGTTACGATTTCAGCGGTAAGGTTGATTTTGTTAATTCGCAAACCGGCAAGGCTGACCCTGCTCAATTTCTGTATAACGGAACCATTGTAAATGGCGATCAAATCACCAATGCCGGCGTTGCTGGAAGGATCGAAAAAAGGACAAATCAGGCGGGCGAAAAGGTTACCATGGTGAGGTATCTAGCAAATGATGACATTACTGGTGGCGCTTGCCGTACCCAGCTTAGTGCTTATGCAATCCCGCCTCGTACGCATGTGCGTTGGGATTTAAAAGTAGCTTTTGGTGGAGTTGATGAGACAGAAAATAATTGGAACTTGACGACTTCTGGCATCAGTCCGGTACTGTTCTGGCAAGTGAAAAGTTCTTTACCAACAAACCCGCCATTGTCTGCGATTGTGGATACGGATTCGTTAGATGCCAGTAAGCTCATGATCTTTTTTAGCCTAATGGTGGGTAACGCAACTTCTCCCGTTCGCATTGCTGAGGTTCATGGGCTTTCCCGATATACTCAAATCCCTATAGTAATTGAAGCATTTCTGGATGAACGGCCAAACCCGCCAGACGGTGTAGGTAAAGGCGCACTTAAAATTTGGGTCAATAATTTATTGATTACAGACATGGCGACTCCCACATTGCAGACAGGTACGGTAGATACACCGCTACCTACGCATAATTGGCATATGAATATGTATTTATACAAGCAAACATCGAAGTATCTACATACCCGTGCTTCATTCTGGAAAACAGCCAAGATGATTGTTTTTCCAAAACCAGATTGAAATATTATTGAGCTATTTCAAAATAGCATGACCATATTTCGGCATCACCTTACCCCATAACCCTATTGAGAGCCATCATGAAGCCGCTAAACACCAGGATACTGCATTTTATTTACGGGCTCATTGCCTTAACTTGCACCGCGCATGCCACTGCCGCCACGCTTTCTTCTGTCAGTGTCACGCCAGCCAACCCCACTCTCACTGCCGCCGGGCAAACCCAGCAGTTCACCGCCACGGGCACATTCAGCGATGGGTCTAGCCAAGTGCTGGAAGCGGGCTCGATCAAAGCGATCAGCGCAGGGCAGTACCACACCTGCGCCGCGCTCACCGATGACACGGTTAAGTGTTGGGGAAATAATTACGCTGGACAGTTGGGCGATGGCAGCACGACGGATTCCACCACCCCGGTCATCGTGTCCAGCCTTAACAATGTGCTGGCGGTGAGCAACGGGGGAGTTCACACCTGCGCTGCGCTCAGCGATGGCACGGTTAAGTGCTGGGGATATAATGA
>JAUSKS010000124.1 GCA_030646595.1 Gallionellaceae bacterium
CCGCAGTTCAAGCCACAGAGATCACAGAGGACACAGAGATGATGCGGGTTTCACACATTTTGAATGTTTACCCAATGGATGAGTAGATCATTAACGACAATCCATAGTTTTCTCTGTGGACTCTGTGATCTCTGTGGCCAACTTTTTTTAGGATAAAAGATATAAGCAGTATGCCCTACAACTCTTTCATGCGCTGCTCGACAAAAGCGCGCAGCTCTGCGCTCAAGGTATTAGATTCCATGGCGCGCTTGTAGACAGCGCGCGCTTCTTCTTTGCGCTGCTCGGCCTGTAATGATATGCCCAAGCCCATTAACCATAGGCCGGAATTGGGCATCAGTTGTAATGCGCTCTGATAATGGGTAATGGCTTGGGTATGGTTATTCTGACGTTGTAACAGCGCGGCAATAAATGCCTGATAATCAGCCTGCCGCTCGGCATAGGGTAAGGTCTTTTGCAGAGTATCCAGCGCCAGCACTAATTCACCCCGCTCGACTTGCAGGCGTGCCAGCAACATCGCAAAGCCGCTGTTCTTGATATTATATTGCAGCCCCTCTTCCAACACGCGCTCGGCCTCGGCATTACGCTTTCCTTCCAGCAAGATGCCAACCATGGCCTGCCGCGCTGCATCGTATCCAGCATCGCGCTGTAACATTAGTTCATAGGCACTATAAGCTTCATTGCTGCGGCCTTGTTGCAGCAGCGTCGTGGCTTTGCGGAATTCATTATCCAGTTTTTGCTGGGGACTGAATTGCTTGATTTGCTTATCGGCTTTGTCCGGTTTATTCGGCATCACAACATCAGTGGAGCGAGACACTAGCGGCTGGCGTACATTTTCGCCCTTCTCTTCCTTATGCAGGGGAGCACGTAAACTGGAGGGCAGCGGAATAGAGCTCAATTCAAAACTCAGCCGCATGGCAGGTGCTGCCTGATGCGGTACAACAGGTGGAGATTCGTTGGGAACAGCCAGCGGGGACTCTTGCGTAACAACAGGTGCAGGCTCCTGAACGATAGGCTGGCTGGTAAGCATTGCAGCGGAAGGGGGAGAGGACTGATTTTTCCACCAGCCCACCACTACCAAGCCCACCACTCCTGCAACCACCACCAGCCACAGCTTGTTGCGCTTGGCCGGTATGGGAACCGCCCGAATCACGGCGTCACTGGAGGTGGGAGCCGCGCCGCGTTTTTCCAGATCGCTTAAGACTTGATTGATGACGCTCATTGCTAGTGTAACGTCATCCAGCCCATGCCGACTAAAGACAAGGTCAATGCAGCAATTCCCCAGCCCCACACTTGCCACTCACGTCTTGCTTCTGGTGTATCGGCGGCGGCGCTACGCACATGCCGTGCCATCACTTGCTGCCGTCCTTCACCATAGGTCAATAATAATGCCTTGTGCGCAATAATATTGACCAGGCGCGGCGTACCGCTGCTGACGCGATGCAGTACCGAGGCTGCGCCTCTGCTGAATAATGTTTCACCCAGGAAACCAGCCACTGCCAAACGATGGCGCAGGTAACGATCCAGCTCATCGCGGCGCAAGCCTTTTAAATCATATTGAAAGCTGATGCGCTGGCGCAACTGGCGCACGGAATTATGTTTCAGTCGCTCATCCAGTTCTGGCTGGCCAAACAACACCACTTGCATGAGTTTGCGCTTTTCGGTTTCCAGATTGGTTAACAGCCGCAACACTTCCAGGCTTTCCAGCGGCATGGCCTGGGCTTCGTCCAGACAAACCAGCACACGCTTGCCTTCGCGCGCAAAATTCAGCAAAGCAAAGGTCAAGGCTTTCAGCATCTGATGCTGATCTACATCTTTGTCCAGGGCAATGCGGAATTCATCAGCTAACGCCAACAACAGGCTGCGCGGCTCCAGATAGGGATTAGGGATATAAGCCGTAACAAACTTGGCAGAAGTACGTCCAGGAGCATTTTCATCCTGTGTGCCTATGACAGTAGTCGCGGCACTTTCACCTTTGCTGAGCGTGGCAAGAAATTTACGGCACAACAAGGTTTTGCCGTTGCCTACTTCACCCACAATCTTGATGAAGCCTTCACCGTTGCGCGCGGCTACCAGCAAGGTATTCAGTGCTTCCTGATAATTGGAACAAGCGAAGAAAAAACTGGTGTCGGGCGTCAACCCAAAAGGAAGTTCGCGTAAACCAAAGTGGGTCAGATACATGAAAGCTCGGTCATGGTTTTGCGCCCGAAGAATTGGTCATGCTATTCATACGCTCACGGCTATGGGTAATATCCTCTGACCAATCTTTGTCACTATCTACTACCGTGGGCTTGATCAAAATTACCAATTCACGCTTTTCTGTACGCTTGCTAGTTTGTCCGAATACTCGTTTGGGTAGCCCCGGCAAACCAGATTGATCATCGAACGTAGCCTGCCGCATGAGACCGCCTATGGCCACGATCTGCCCATCGCGCGCACGTACTATGCTGTCTGTTTCGGAGATTGAACTGGAAGCTAGTGGCAAACTGTACACTCCAGCTGCCACTCCAAGATCCACTGTCTTATTGACTGTAGTCACTGCGCTTACAGAAGGATGTACATGCAGAATAATCTCATTGTTCTCATCAATACGCGGCGTTACATCCAGCATAATGCCAGAGAAAAATGGCTGAACTTTTACTGTTGGGGTTGTACCGGCTGTAGTGCTAGTACTTGGTGTTCCACCAGAAACTTCAATTACAAAAAACTCATCCGTGCCGACCTTTAACACCGCTTTTTGATTGTTCAAAGTGGCGATACGCGGACTAGACAGCACATGAACATTCCCTTGGGATTCAAGGAAACTTAGCAACGCAGCAAAATTACTGGTTTGGAATGCTAAACCAAATAAGGATCCAGTGGCTTGCCCAGTAATCCCTCCTAACGATAGATTACTACCAGGGGTGGATGTTATTGTGCCATCAGTTATTGATCCGGACATGGATAAACCCGCCCCGGGAGACAACTGTCCGGCAGAAGTGCGGCTGTTCGGATTATTTTTAAATGCGCCCCAATTCACACCAGACTGGAAGCTGTCATTCAATTGCACTTCAACTATTTTTGCTTCCAGTATCACTTGCCGCTCAATTGAAATCTGCGAAGCTTTAAGATAGGCCGTTACATTTCTTAGCTCGTCGGGCATGGCACGCACTACTATCACGCCGGACATGGGACTGATGACTACACTGCGTCCTTTTTCAGTCCCGACAATTGCGCTTAGGGATTTGCTTAGCTCCTCCCAGAAATCTGCATTCGATGTCATAGTAACCTTACTGCTGTCCGCTATGCGCGAAGTTGCAGTAGTGCTTGCACTACTGCTGCCAACATTATCAGATATCGAACCAGACGATACCCGCAATGAAGATGCCCCTGCGCGTTGGCCAGTAAGGTAATTGACCT
>JAUSKS010000129.1 GCA_030646595.1 Gallionellaceae bacterium
ACGGAGTTTGGATTTTTAGAGGTGCCCTTAAAATTCTTCCCATTCACCCTTTGTAGCGGTCGCCGTGTCCGCAATCTTCCTGCGCGGCGGGGCGATTGTTGGTTGGGCAGAGGATGCTCGCGGCATCCTTGTCATCACAGAGGCTTGGGTGCGTACCGTCTGTTCCGAATCTGTTGTTATGGATTGACGGTTTGCATCTGTCTTGAATACGTTAACCGTTTGCGTTAGATTGACCGCCTGTTCTTGCAGCGATGCAGCCGCTGCGCTTGCTTCCTCAACCAAGGCCGCATTCTGCTGCGTGACTTCATCCATCTGCGTGATCGCCTTGTTTATTTGCTCAATGCCCTCACTCTGCTCCAGGCTGGCCGCCATGATGTCGGCCATGATGTCGGTCACGCGCTTTACGCTGTCTATTATTTCCTGCATGGTAGTGCCTGCCTGATCTACCAACTTGTTGCCGGTATTGATTTTCTCAACCGAATTGCCTATTAATTCTTTAATCTCTTTGGCGGCAGCCGCCGAGCGTTGCGCCAGATTACGCACTTCGTTTGCTACCACTGCAAAGCCGCGTCCCTGCTCACCAGCGCGCGCCGCTTCAACCGCTGCGTTCAATGCCAGAATATTGGTCTGAAATGCAATACTGTCGATGACGCTGATAATGTCCACTATTTTTTTCGACGACGCGTTGATCGAGCCCATGGTCTCGACCACTTGTGACACGACATTACCCCCCTTGATCGCGACATCGGAAGCGGATAGAGCCAACTGGTTGGCCTGACGCGCGTTATCGGCATTCTGTTTGACGGTGGCGGTCATCTCTTCCATGGACGATGCCGTTTCTTCCAGCGAACTGGCCTGCTGTTCGGTGCGTTCCGACAGATCCATGTTGCCGGCGGCAATCTCGCTGGAGGCGCTGCTGACCATATCAACCGCTTTCTGGATTTCGGCCACCGTCTTGCGCAGCATTCTTTGCATGATTTTCATGCGCGCAATCATGCTCTGGTTGTCGCGCGGCGGGACAGCAATCTCCATGGTCAGGTCGCCCTCGGCAATGTGTCGCGCCACCTCGGAAACATGGGCCGGATCGCCGCCCAGTTGTTTCAATACGCGCCGGAAAATAATGAGGGCGAGCGCAAGGCCAAGCGCCAGCGCAGTGACCAGGATTGCCAGCATCAGCCACATGCCGATGCGCACCTGTTGCGCCGCATGCGCCTCCTCGTCTTCATTGCCCCGGTTGGCCAACTGCACGATTTGGTCTATGACGCTACGGTGCTGGTCATAAGCCTGGGTCATGCGCTCCAGCGCATTGTTCGCTGCCTGCTTATCCTGTTTGTGCAGCGCGGGGATCAGTTCATCGGATGCGATACGGTAAAAAATAATGGCGGGATCGTGCGATTGTTTCAGCAGCAGATCAGCCAGTTTCGGCTCCAGCCCGGCCCCGCTCCAGTACTCGTGATAGGTATCATATTCTTTCTGCAATACCTTGAAGCGTTCGAGAAACTGGTCCTGTTTGGCCTGGTCTGTTGCGCCCGCCATTTGCAACGACACCAGGTAGGACTCGATAATGTATTCTGACGGTGGCTTGATATCGCCCACCAGATTCTTGCCTTGCATAATGCGTTGGTAGGTCGGGCCGTTGATCTTTAGCTTGTTCAAGGTTACGAAAGACCATGCGCCGTAAACCAGAAAGCCTAGCGTAAAAATACCGTACACGATGGCGAAACTGTGATTGAGTTTGAGCTTGCCGAACACGTTCATTTTTTGCACCTCTGCCTTAAATGAAATGATTAATATTAATCAGGTGTTGTGGATCAATGATAATCTGGCCGAGAATATCCAGACCGATTTGATGTCCCGCCTGCCCATGCCGGATTTAACTCCAGCAAGCGCATGTACGTCAATAGATATTCATCGCCAGATATTTATTGCTACATATTTTTCAGAGTGACTCTAATAATAAAAAATATTTTTGTTTGCCGTTGACAACATTTTCATTTGGTGTTGTAGTGTCGTCCGAAGATACTGTTTAAGTTGTTTCGGCATTCTTCATAAAGTACGCAACACTGCAATGGTGGCTTTGTGTTCTGTCCAGCTGGATGTGCCGACATAACAAAAACCGTTTGCGGCTGAACAATCGATCAAGGAACTTTATTAACAAAGGGAGGTGTATCGTGGCAAATCTACTATGGCTGCAAGGTGGGGCCTGTTCTGGCAACACCATGTCTTTCCTCAACGCTGAAGAACCCAGCGCCTGCGATCTGGTTACCGATTTTGGCATCAACATCCTGTGGCATCCCTCGCTGGGAATGGAGCTGGGTGACAATCTGCAGAAGCTTCTGCGTGATTGCATCTCGGGCAAAATTCCGCTCGATATCTTCGTCTTTGAGGGTACCGTGGTCAATGCTCCCAACGGCACCGGTGAATGGAACCGCTTCGCTGGCCGTCCGATGAAGCAGTGGATGAAGGAACTGGCCGATGTGGCGCAATATGTGGTGGCCATCGGCGATTGCGCCACCTGGGGCGGCATTCCGGCCACCGCGCCGAATCCGAGCGACTCGAAGGGTTTGCAGTTTTTGAAACGTGCGCGCGGCGGCAATTTGGGAACGGATTGGAAATCGAAGTCGGGGTTGCCCGTGATCAATATTCCCGGTTGCCCGGCGCATCCGGACTGGATCACACAAATCGTCGTGGCGGTCGCCACCGGGCGCGCGGCGGAAATCGAGATTGATGAATTTCAGCGCCCGAAAACATTTTTTGCCAGCTTCACTCAAACCGGCTGCACCCGAAATATGCACTTCGCCTACAAAGTTTCTGCCACCGAATTTGGTCAACGCAAGGGCTGTTTATTTTATGACCTCGGCTGTCGCGGGCCGATGACCCATTCTCCCTGTAATCGCATCTATTGGAATCGCGTCGCTTCCAAAACCAACGTCGGTATGCCGTGCATCGGCTGCACCGAGCCGGAGTTCCCGTTTTTCGAGTTGATGCCGGGCACCGTGTTCAAGACCCAGACCGTGATGGGTGTTCCCAAAGAGCTACCGTTCGGCGTGGACAAGAAGGGCTACATCGCGCTGGCCAGTGCGGCCAAGATTGCTGCGCCGGCTTGGGCCGAACAGGACATTTTTGTAGTGTAGGGCGGAAAAGCATAGCGCCTTCCGCCGCATGGGTTAAAAAAATGGCGGATAACGCTGCGCTCATCCGCCCTACGAAATTATTCTTTAAGGAGAAACAATAATGGGAGCGATACAAACACTTGATATTTCCCCGGTAGGCCGGGTTGAGGGCGATCTGGATGTGCGTGTGGACATACAGGATGGCGTGGTGGTCAATGCCTGGACTCAGGCCGAGTTGTTCCGCGGCTTCGAGGTTATTCTGCGCGATAAGGATCCGCAAGCGGGTCTGGTGGTTACGCCGCGCGCCTGTGGCATTTGCGGCGCATCGCATTTAACTTGCGCGGCTTGGGCATTGGATACCGCCTGGCAAACGGAAGTGCCGAGAAACGCCATTCTGGCGCGCAACATTGGCCAGCTTACCGAGAGTCTGCAGAGTGCCCCCCGACATCATTACGGGCTGTATGCGATAGACCTGATCAACAAAAACTACAAAAAGAGTAAATTTTACGACGAGGCAGTCAAGCGCTTCGCGCCCTTTACCGGCACTTCTTACGAGATAGGCATCGGCATTTCCGGCAAGCCGGTAGAAGTCTACGCATTGTTCGGTGGACAATGGCCGCACTCCAGCTACATGGTTCCGGGCGGCGTAATGTGCGCGCCGACCTTGACCGACGTCACCCGTTCCTGGGCCATTCTGGAATATTACAAAAAGAATTGGCTGGAGAACATCTGGCTCGGTTGCTCAATGGAACGCTATGAGCAGATCAAATCTTACGACGATTTCATGGCATGGCTGGATGAATCCCCGGCACACGCCAATTCCGACCTCGGTTTTTACTGGCGCATGGGAA
>JAUSKS010000135.1 GCA_030646595.1 Gallionellaceae bacterium
CGGGTGCACATTATTGGGGATATTCCCTCATAGGTGCGGTTACCGTTGATCCTTACCCTGATGCGGTTAACACCCCGCCAGTGGCTGATGCCGGTGTCGATATTGCCCTGACCAGCCAGCAGCAGGCAAATACTGTTATCAATGGGTCTGCCACCGATGCCGATGGCAATGCACTCACTTATCGCTGGCTGGAAGGAACAACAGAATTGCAATCTGCTCAACCAGTGGATGCCAGTGGCGCTACGCCACTATCTTTGGCGGCAGTACCAACATTTGCCATCGGCACCCATACCTTAACTCTGGAAGTTTCCGATGGCACAGACATCGTTAGCGATGAGGTCTGGGTAGTGGTAGAAAACACGCCACCTACTGTAGTGGCGGTTGGTAGCGGAACATTCCAGATAGGAGCAGATATCACGCTCAATGGCAGCGTCGCCGATTATGATGGGGATAGCCTAAGCTACCAGTGGCTGGAAGACGCGACGCTGCTGGCCTCAGGGACAATCAATACAGCACTTGGCGGCAGCCCGGTTGCGATGCCGGAAAACATTATTGTCGGAGGCTTGTCGCTGGGCAGTCATGCGTTGACGTTGCAGGTATCGGATGGCATACACCTGGTTACTTCCAGCATTACCGTGAATGTCATTGATTCCATCGCGCCGTCGTTGTCACCCACTGCCAGTACCTACATCCTGTGGCCGCAGAATCAACAAATGGCGGATGTGGTGATACAGGCCAATGCCACGGACAACAGTGGTGGCCCGCTCACATTGGCAGCCATGATAACCAGCAACGAACCCCCTGCGTATGACAAACAGGGCAACCTCATTCCTGATTATTATGTCACCGGCATAGATCAGCAGAATGGTGTGCTATCGCTGCAACTGCGGGCGACCAGGCTGCGCAATGGAGATGGGCGCATCTACACGGTGGCGATTACAGTAACGGACCAATCCGGGAACGCTTCGGTGGCAGAAGTGCAGATCAAAGTACCACATGATATGCAGGGGAATCCCAAGCCACCCAAGGCAAAGGCTGCTATCAAGGCGGCTCGTAAATGAGTGACGATATGGAGTGCGCAGACATGTCTGCGCTTTTAAAGCGGCGATATATTCACCCGCAGGGGTACGCCGTGGTTGTAAGAAGCTGAAGCCCCAACAACACACGCAGGCCGCACCAAATTATCGCTTCTCTTTTTTCATGGCCCGTTGCGCTTCGCGTTTCCCTTCTCGCTCCTTCTCGGTCGCGCGCTTGTCATGCTGCTTCTTGCCTTTTGCCAGGCCCAGGTCCAGTTTGACGCGCCCACCTTTGTAATGCATATCCAGCGGCATAAGCGTATAGCCTGCACGCTGCACCTTGCCTATCAGTTTGCTGATTTCGGCTGCATGCAACAATAACTTACGAGTGCGTAGCGGTTCCGGAAGAATGTGTGTGGAAGCGGTGGTGAGCGGGCTGATGTGTGAGCCGAACAAATACAACGCGCCATCTTTTATCGTGACATAGGCTTCCTTGAGGTTGGCCTGCCCGGCGCGGATGGCTTTGACTTCCCAGCCTTGCAGCACCAAGCCCGCTTCGTAACGGTCTTCGATGAAGTACTCATGAAAGGCTTTTTTATTTTGGATGATACTCACGATAGCGGATGAATTCTGCAATTAACTCGTATATTCTACCAGCTTTGCTTCCCACCCTAAATTCATGGCACCTTTAAAAATCCAAGTTCCTAGCCAGACAAGGCGCGCGCAAAAAATTGCGACGCGGCATATACTTAAATATGTAAGGAGTAATTTTTTGCCTCGAAGAGGTTCTCGCACCCAAAGGGTGTGAGCAACGCAGTATGGCGACGGAAATTGGATTTTTAAATGGCTCTGGTTGAAAAATCGGTTCTGGTTAGCTACACGGCACAGCAGATGTTTGCCTTGGTGGATAATGTCGCCGATTATCCGCAGTTTCTGCCGTGGTGCGGCGGCACACGGGTGAATAGGATAGATGAGCATACCGTGCAGGCCACGGTGGAAATTGATTATCATCATCTACGGCAGAGCTTTACCACAGAAAATGTAAGCCAGGCACCGCGCAACATAAACATCAGGCTGAAAGACGGGCCTTTCAAGCATCTGGACGGTAACTGGAATTTTATACCGCTTTCCGACTCTGCCTGTAAAATAGAGCTTAGGCTGCATTACGAGTTTTCCAATAAATTGCTGGAGAAGGTGCTCGGCCCGGTTTTTCACTACATCGCCAATAGTTTTGTGGATGCCTTTATTGATCGTGCTGAACAGATTTATGGAAAACATGCATGATCAGTATTGAAGTGCTATACGCCTTGCCACATGAACAAACCATACTGAAATTATCAATGCCGCAGGGTAGTACGGTAGGCGAGGCGATCCAGCAATCCGGCATGTTGGAGAAATATCCGGAAATAGATTTGGTGCATAACAAGTTGGGTATTTACGGCAAGGCTAGTAAACTGGAGGCTGTGTTGCAAGACCGGGATCGCGTGGAAATTTACCGGCCACTGCGCGTGGATCCCAAAGAAGCCCGCCGCTTGCGGGCGCAGCAAATGAAGCAAGCATAACCAGAGATCAATAAATGTTGAATTACGATTTACATTGCCACTCCACCGTATCCGATGGCCTGTTATCACCCACCGATTTGGTAGCGCGTGCAGCAGGACGGGATGTGGAAGTGTTGGCGCTCACTGACCATGATGATGTCATGGGCCTGGATGAGGCGCGCCAGGCGGCATTGCAGCGCGGCATGCAGTTCATTAATGGCGTGGAAATTTCGGTTACTTGGCGCTCGCATACTTTGCATATCATCGGCCTGCAAATTGACCCGCAATATGAGCCACTCAAGCAAGGCTTGCGCAGCATACGCACCGGGCGCGGTACGCGGGCGAAATTAATGGCGGACTCGTTGGCGAAAAGCGGCATACCCGGTGTGCTGGAAGGCGCTTATCGTTATGCCAGCAATCCCGACATAATCGGACGCACCCATTTTGCGCGGTTTCTGGTGGAAAGTGGCCGCTGCAAAGATGTGCGCAGTGTGTTCAAAAATTATCTGGTCAAGGGCAAACCGGGCTATGTCTCCCATCAATGGGCAACCTTGCCTGATGCGATCAACTGGATACGCGGCAGCGGAGGGGTGGCGGTACTGGCGCATCCGGGCCGTTATACCTCCGGGCGCAAGCCTATGGGTGCAAAAACCTTGCGCGAATTGCTGCGTGAATTCTCTGATCTGGGCGGGCAGGGCATAGAAGTAGTCTGTGGCAGCCACACGCCTGAGCAATATGCCGAGTTCGCCCGTTATGCCAAAGAATTTGATTTGCTGGCCTCCTGCGGTTCAGACTTTCATGGTCCGGGCGAAAGCTATCGTGATCTGGGGCATTTGCCCGACTTTCCGCTGGACTGCCGCCCAGTATGGCAGGCATGGGAGCAGCAGTGACAAGTGAGGAGTAAAAGACAGTATAGTTTTGTCACCCATCACCTGTCACCTGTCACTGCTGTTAAAAAAACATGGCGCAATTCTTCACCATCCACCCCACGCATCCCCAGCCGCGCCTGATAAACCAAGCTGCCATGATGCTACGCAACGGCGCAGTGATCGCTTATCCCACCGATTCCTGCTACGCTTTAGGATGTCATCTGGGTGATGCGAAAGCGATGCTGCGCATACGTCAAATACGAAAAATGGATGATCAGCATCATTTAACCTTGGTGTGCCGCGATCTATCTCAGGTGGCGCGCTATGCGCGGGTCGATAACAAACAATTTCGTTTGCTGAAAAACAATACCCCAGGCAGTTATACTTTCATCCTCGCTGCAACCAAAGAAGTCCCCAAACGCATGCAACATCCCAAGCGCAGCACAATAGGCATACGTATTCCTGATCATCCGGTGGTGCTGGCTTTACTGGAAGAGCTGGGTGAACCTTTGCTGAGCACGACCCTGATCTTGCCGGGCGAGGCGTTGCCGCTGAATGATG
>JAUSKS010000149.1 GCA_030646595.1 Gallionellaceae bacterium
GCACTTTTCCCGTGTTTTATACAGTTCGTTTAACTGAGGTAGAATGTGCGGTTGCGCTTGCCGCGCAGTCAACGTGTCCGCTTTCCTTCTTCCTGGGCGCTATCCGAATCTAACGTAAAATATAAAACATATTCATAGGATAGCAATGTCGCCCATACTAGGCTTCCTTGTCAAGAATTTCTTTAAATGACTGAATGCTCATTAAGTTGGAGAAATATACTGCTGGACTTTTATTTTAGGGCGACCTAAAATTTAACGGATGGAAGTTAAAGTCGTTTCCCAAGATTCCCCCAAACTGCTCGACCGGATGCGCGCAGAGATTCGTGTGCGCCACTACAGCATCCGCACTGAGGAAACCTATCTCGATTGGGCGCGCCGGTTTATTTTGTTCCACGATAAGCGCCACCCCAAGGATATGGGGGCTGATGAAGTTCAAGGCTTTTTGAGCTATCTGGCGGTGGAGCGCAATGTTGCTTCATCTACCCAAAATCAGGCGAAGTCCGCTTTATTATTTTTGTATCGCGATGTATTGCATATTGAGCTGCCCTGGCTGGATGAGGTGATTGCAGCCAAGATGGGGAAACGCTTGCCAGTCGTGTTAACTGCAACCGAGATGCGCGCTTTACTGAATGGGATGTCCGGGACGATGGGGCTGGTTGCTTCCCTGCTGTATGGCACGGGCATGCGTTTGCTGGAAGGGTTGCGGCTGCGCGTAAAGGATGTGGAGTTTGAAAGGCGCGAAATTATTGTCCGAGAGGGCAAGGGTAATAAGGATCGGGTAACCGTGCTTCCAGAGAATTTGATTCTGCCTTTACAAGCACATCTGGTAAAAGTGAAAGCCTTACACGAGCGAGACCTGGATGCCGGTTTCGGCGAGGTGTATTTGCCCAGTGCGCTGGCTGTTAAGTATCCCAAGTCAGCCCGAGCATGGGGTTGGCAATTTGTATTTCCCTCTGTCGTGCGCTCTATTGATCCGCGCTCGGGTATCGAGCGCCGCCATCATCTGTATGAGGCAAGTGTACAACGGGCGGTACGCGAGGCGGCGAGGTTTGCCGAGATCCACAAGCCGGTTACTCCGCATGTCTTGCGCCATTCATTCGCCACGCATTTGCTGCAATCTGGTTATGACATCCGCACGGTGCAGGAGCTACTTGGCCATTCGGATGTGAGCACGACCATGATTTATACGCATGTATTGAATAAGGGGGGGCGGGGTGTGGTTAGTCCGCTGGATCGGTGATGGATTTTGGAACACCCTCTCCTTCGGGCATTCCCTCTCCCCCAACCCCTCTCCCAGAGGGAGAGGGGAGAAGAGGTGCGGGAGAGGGGGATGTTGTGTTTATGCGCGCAGCACTTGAGCTGGCGCGCCAAGCCGAGGCAGTGGGCGAGGTGCCGGTGGGGGCAGTGGTGGTGAAGAATGGTGAGATTATCGGGCGTGGTTTTAATGCGCCGATCTCACGCCATGATCCGTCTGCCCATGCCGAGATGATGGCGTTGCGCGATGCGGCGCAGCATCTGGGGAATTATCGTTTGGTTGATTGTGAATTATTCGTTACGCTGGAGCCCTGCTTGATGTGCGCTGGGGCGATTATGCATGCGCGCATTGCGCGGCTGGTGTTTGGGGCGAGTGATTTCAAGACGGGTGCGTGTGGTGGGGTGCTGGATGTGTTTGGTGGCTCCCCTCTCCCCCAGTTTTCCCCTCTCCCCCAACCCCTCTCCCAAGGGGAGAGGGGAGCAGGGGGGCGGGAGAGGGGAGAAAATTTGGAAGGAAGAAGTGTAGTAAGGCTTAATCATCACACTGAGGTTACCGGCGGGGTGCTAGCGGAAGAATGCGGGCTGCTGCTGAGCAATTTTTTCGCGGCGCGGCGGGCGCAACAAGCCAAATGAAAATAAATATTAATATTGCCAGGCAAACGCTGGATCTGCTCGACGATGCAGGCAAGCTGTTGCGCCACTATCCGGTTTCCACCGCCGCTAATGGGGTGGGTGAAGCATATGGCAGTTTTTGCACACCGCGCGGACGGCATATTATTCGCGCCAAGATTGGAGCAGGCCAGCCACTGAATACGGTTTTTGTGAAACGTCGTCCTACCGGGGAAATTTATACGCCTGAGTTGCATGCCCAGCATCCCGACCGGGATTGGATGTTGACGCGCCTGCTGTGGCTGTCCGGATGTGAGGTCGGGTTTAACCGTTTGGGTGCCTGCGATACCATGCGCCGTTATATTTATATTCACGGCACACCGGATAGTACTGAGCTGGGCAAGCCGGGTTCCAAGGGTTGTGTGCGCATGCATAATACGGATTTGCTGGAGCTGTTTGACCGGGTGGTAGCAGGGACAGCAGTAGATATTGTCGAGTGAGCTGCTTGGTGTATTATATGGCGATTGACGGGGGGAAAATGACATGAGTAATCCATTTACCGTACATTTAGTTTCCTGGCAGGATGGTGAGCCGCTGTTGCGGGCGATACGCGAAACCGTCTTTATCAAAGAGCAGGGCGTACCCCCGGAGCTGGAGTGGGATGGACACGATGCAGCTTGCCGTCATGTGCTGGTGTTGAGTGAGCAGGGCAAGGCTATCGGTTGCGGGCGCATTACACCGCATGCGCAGATAGGCCGCGTGGCAGTATTGCCGGAATGGCGTGGCAAGAAGGTGGGGACAGCGATCCTGGAAGCTTTGCTGAATTATGCGCACAGCCAGCGGTATCCGCTGCTGGAGCTTAATTCGCAGACGCAGAATGTGCCTTTATATCGCCGTTTTGATTTTTCCGAAGTGGGGGATGTGTTTATGGATGCCAATATTCCCCATATCAAAATGCAGTTGCGCTTGCCGCATGCCGACAGTTAAAAGGGCAGGGCATCTCTAAAAATTCGAGTTTCTAAGCTAGGCAAGGCGCGAGCAAAAAATTGCGACGCAGCATATAGCTAATATGTAAGGAGTAATTTTTTGTAAGCAACGCAGTATGGCGACGAAAGTTGGATTTTTAGAGTTGTCCGTAAGGCAGGGGCAGAAATTGCAGCGTTGCACCCTGCAAAGATTTCCAATGTATCGCTTGTGTTTCTCGACTGCTGATCTGAATCACCGCCAATAGATCATACCCCCCTTGTGGTGCAGGTGCGGCATTGACTACCATGCCGCTGGCTTGGTCTGCCATGTCTGGGTTATACAGTTCATCTCCTGCTTGGGGTGGCGTATCCGTTGCAATGTGGGCCAGGTACATGCGCCGTTTGAGCTTGCCCAGATACTGCATGCGCGCCACGATTTCCTGCCCCGGATAACATCCCTTCTTGAAGCTTACTCCGCCGATTAATTCCAGATTGGCCATTTGCGGCACAAATTGCTCCTGAGTAGCGGGCAGGATGACCGGAATCCCAGCGCGAATATTGAGACTATCCCAGCAGACAGAGCCAGCAGCAATAGTGTTGGCGCTGAGTTTTTGCCATAAGTCAGGGGCATGTTGCATGGTGGTGTTTATTTGAAAACGCTGAGGGCCGATACAGATTACGCTGGCGGTTTCATGCTGGGCCACGCCCCACATTTCCTGTGGCGCTGAACCCAGATGTTGCTGCACCTGCATGGCGGCATTGCTTCCTGATATTCCCAAACAAATTTGTTGCGCACTGAAGTCTTCAATTTTTACTTTAGCCCGCAGGATATACATGGACAAGCGTTTGAGCATGGGGTTAGCCAGGCTGTACGGCAAATGCAGGAAATATTCAGTCCCTGTGCTCCAGATTAAGAAGCTGGCCAGCATGCGTCCCTTGGGGGTGTTCAGGCTGCTGAGTTGTGCGCGATGGGGAGTCACTTCCTGCAAGTCACTACTGAGCAAGTTTTGTAAGAAATTTTTAGCGTCTTCACCGCTGACTTTGAGTGTGGCAAATTGGCTTAGTGCACATAATATGCTGCTGTTTTGGGTAGCCAGCAGCTCGTCGTGAGAATTGCCAAAATGTTGCACGATGCCATCTTGTATATGAGCACGGTGTTGTTGCAGGAATAATTGCCAGTCTGGATTCATGGGGAAACTATACCGTAGAAGTGATATTTTTAGAATAAAAACGGGAGATTGGAATCTCCCGTTTTTATAGTGCTGCATGCAAGAATAGCTTATAACATATTTCTGTTATGAGCTTGAAGACCTAAGTGCTCAGCTTTGTGCTTATCAGTTCCCGCCTTGGCTACCACCACTGCGGCCACCTTGGTTGCCGCTTGAGCTTTGGTTGCCTTGTTTGTGACTACCAGAGCCGCTATAGCCGCCCGAACTTGAATTGCTGGAACTACTCGAACCGGAGCTGCCTGAGCTTTTGCTTTGACTGCCTTGGCCGCCATGGCTATGCTGCCCACCTATACGTCCAGCCTGGCGTGCTTCTTCCGAAGTAAACTCATGAGCAGTACCTTTCTGGTGGGAGGCCCGACCTCCTTCACTGGCAATTTCACGTTGTCTTTCTGGATCCATAGCAGCAAAACCTCGTTTACTTTGATATGGCTTGTTAGAATCTTGGCTCATTATTAATCTCCTGAAAGTTAAGAATTAAACTTCGGTTTATTTTTTGCAATAATTGCTGCAATAAAATAACCCGAATTCCGCTTCTTCAATAGTTGGGAAGAAGTCAGGAGAAAAATTAGTCTTATCGCTGCTCAATTTCCGTGTGCTAGCGTACGTTGGAATTAATTTTTATAGGGGGATTAACAGAAGCGTAGCAGTGGTTCACAAATTCTGCATAGGATAAGCGGTGCGATATTCAGAATGTATCCATGGATTCCAGCGGCGTTCCGATGGCAAAGCCTTGGGCATAGTCCACACCAATAGCGCGCAAGGGATCCAGCAGTGAAAAATCTTCTACAAATTTTGCGACCACTTGAATATTCAGTTCATGACAAGTCTTGCATAGGCCCGTGAGGTAATCACGATTTGATTCAAGCTGCAAATTATGAATTAAATCACCGTGAATTTTTATGGAATGTATGGATAAAGGGGCGAGATAATGAAAGGATGAGAAACCCACGCCGATATCATCTAATATCAAACGGCAGCCCAGTTGCATGATTTCCGAGCTCAAGTTGAGCACACGGCTTATGTTTTGCAAAATGGAAGTTTCCGAGATTTCGAGGGCCAAATTTTCTGGCGCGATGTCAAATTCCCGAAGGGCATCGCGAATATAATTGATAATGCTCGCATCTTCCAGCGATTGTGGCGAAAGATTGAGGGACAGGCACAAGTGGATATTTTGTTTTTTAAGGGTAGCAATTTTATGCGCGGTTTTTCTAATGACCATACGGTCTATGGCAATGCTTAGGTCGAATCTTTCTGCCGAGGCCAGAAACACACCGGGGCTGATGAATTGCCCATCGGTATCTTCCATGCGTAACAAGGCTTCATATTCGGGCGTGGCCCGGGTTTTTAAATTCAGCAGCGGCTGGTAGAACAGGATAAATTGATCGGTTTCCAGCGCGCGGCGTATGCGTCCTGCCCAGTGTGCATACTGATCCATATGCTGGACTTCATGGGCAGAAGCAGAGTAGAGATAAAAACAGCCGCGCCCGGCATCTTTCGCCTGATACATGGCAGCATCGGCAAAAGCGGTCAATTCAGTAATGTCTGAGGTATGTTCCGGCAAGATTGCAATTCCTATGCTAGCCGATACATGCAGTGTTTTGCCGACAACGGTAATAGGTGTGGTGCTAAAAACCTTGTTTAATTTGCTGGCCACTTCACAGGCTGCAGCGGCGTTGGTTTCTGTCAATAATGCGGCAAATTCATCACCACCCCAGCGGCTGATGTAATCGGTTGAGCGTAGCACTGTTTTTAAGATCGCAGTAAAGGCAACCAGATATTCATCTCCACCTAAATGGCCATAAGTGTCATTGATATGTTTGAATTTATCCAGGTCAATAAACATTAAAGCCATAGGCCGTTTATAGCGTAAGGCATATTTTCCCCACAGATCCAGTTCTTCCTGAAAACGTCGGCGGTTTAATAAGCCTGTCAGCGTATCGTGATCAGCCATATAGGCCACGGCAGCATTGGCTTTGTTGGCTTCTTCCAGCGCCACGCCGAGCTGGGCCGTGCGAGTAGTGACGCGATCCTCCAGCTCCAGATTCAAGGTTTCCAGTTGTTTTTGATATTGGATGCGCTTCTCGGTGGCAATTTGTAATTCTTCGCCCATGCTGTTAAAGCTTTGAATCACCATGGTCAGTTCATCTTTGCCTCGCTCAGGGATGCGCGCTGTGAAATCGCCCTGCGCGATTCTTTTGGCACCCATGCGCAAATATTCCAGGCTGAGCAAAATAGAAGTAATGAGGCGATAAGATATATAGGCCAGGCCCACCACTACAAAGGCGACGCTGATCAAGCTGACCAGCAGCATTTTCTGTACATTGGACTTGCTAAGTTCCAGACTTTCTCCAAATGATGCATTCGCAGTAGCGTTTTCTTCCTTCAAAGTATTTTTCAGTTTATTCAGCGCAGCAATCATGCGATTAAGGTCAGGGGCGACCTCCCCTTTTTTGACACCTATCATGATAGAGGCGGCGCTATCTGCTGCTGCAAAATAATTATTGAACTGGGTCAGGATTTCCTGCGAGATGTCTTTTTTTCCATCGAGGATTGCGATTTCTTCTGCCGCTTTGCGAAAGTCTTCAGCTTTATGACGTGCCCGGTTAATACCGTAGCCGCCATTGGTATCCAGGGCATCCAGAAAGCTTTCCTGGATGGCATTGAGGTTTTCCGATAAGGTTTGGATATTATGCAGATAGGGATAATGGATAATGCCGGTGCGCTGGAGCAGATCATACGTGTACGACGAGGCTTTATAGGTGATGGCCATCCCGATAGCAAAAATCAGGATCGTAATGAGGGGGATGCTCCATATTTTTTGTTTTATGGTCATTATTTCAAAGTCCGCTCAATTTGCTAAAGTGCGACTTCTAACGG